>JAUWBW010000061.1 GCA_030609665.1 Methanosarcinaceae archaeon
CGGTTTATGCTGCAGTAGAAATTGATAATGTTAACAACCTTGACGCAGGTCAGTTTGACCTATCGTTCAATCCGGATGTTCTGAAAGTTGTCAATGTTGAGGACGGGAGTATTGAGGGAACGAAGATACCGGTACAGTGGCATTCCATTGATGATGGCACGGTCAGGGTGATCTTCAATCTGGAAGGCGTTACCGGAATAAGCGGCTCCGGACAACTGGCCAGGATCAGGTTTGAAGTGATAGGCGATGGTGAGAGCAATCTGCTCATTTCCAGCGGACTGCTCGGTAACACTGAAGCCAACAGGATCGATACGGACTGGGGAGTTACTACTGCGTCAGATGTGCCAGAATCCACGCCTGGATTTGAGACAGTGTTTGCTCTTGTGGGTTTGATCGCAGTTTTCTGTTTGGTTACATTCAGTAGAAAATCATAGAGTTGATATGTATGACAGGTAACAATTTCTTATTCGGGCTGGTCATAACTGCAATCTTACTGACCTGTGTGCCAGCATCAGCAGCATCCGACTACACGCTTGATGTATTCGGTAATGCGAACGAAGATGACACCATAGACCTGAAAGATGTGGAATATACCACATCCGTCATTCTGGGACTTGATGATCAAACACAACTTGCAGATGCAAAGTACGATGGCGAGATCGATATCCTTGATGTGACGCAGATCGAGCTGATCATGCTCGGGCAGGAGAAGGAACTAACACTACTTGACATGATAGACAGAACAGTGACAATCCCGAGACCTATAAACAGAGTTGTAACAATAAGCGACGGTCTGGTGGAGAGCACTATGATCGTATTCGGTGTGGAGGATAAACTGGTCGGTCTCGGAAGTAGCTGTGTACAGATGGATTTTGAATATTCATATACCACAACCTCTGGTGAAGAATTTACTTATTCGGACGGAAAGAATACTGCAGGAGCGTTATGTCCTGAACTTGAGGATCTGCCACTGGTCGCTCAATCCTCAACCGGAATAAACTATGAAACCATAGCCGGTCTTGACCCTAACATCATAATCTTGATATCAGGAAGTTGTACTTGCGGGTGTTATGATACAGATGAGAACACAATAAAAAGTATTGAGATGATAGAAAGCTTGGGCATACCAGTCGTTGTGCTATCCACTCCAAACTGCTGCGACGCTGACATTGGCGCGGTATATGAAAGTATACACGTTCTTGGCGGAGTATTCAGCAAGTGGAGCGAGGCAGAAGACCTTGCCAGTATCCTTGAGGGTGAAGTCGAGTTCATCAAAGACAGGACCGAAGACATCCCTGACGATGAAAAACCAAGGGTATTGTACCTTAATTTGATGACATTATATGGAGGCGGAGCAACCGTTGGTAGCGTAACCGGAACAGATATGATCGAATCTATCTTCCTTGAGGATACCGTCAATGCAAAGAACGCTTTTGATGGTATTGGAAAGCCTTCAATGTCCGCGGAACAGATTCTTGCCCTGGATCCGGATGTGATGATGCTTCCTACTTGTCGGGGTTATCATCCTGCTAAAGAGGTCTATGAGGGCAAATCACTTACGGATCTTCAGGATTTGAGAGTTGTACGGGAAAAACAGATATATTCCCTCCCATGGACACCGTGCAGATGCGGTGAACGGCTTGAGTTCCCAATAGACCTGATGATCGGGGCGAAAGCCTGTTATCCGGATCGGTTCTCAGATGTAACTGTCAGTGATTGGGTGATAGACTTTTACATGAAGGTATATGGTGTGGACGAAGATACGGCTGAGGAACTCAGATCAGCCCAGTGGCTGGACTGGATGGAAGAAGAGGATTTTTAGATGCACGATCCTCTTTTTTATTTTTCAAAGTAAAGGGTTGTGAAACAAAGTTATGACTGGCATTACATTTAAAGAAAAAAGCACTGGCATAGTATTTTCAAACAGGGCCAGGATAAACTTTATTGCAACTCTGTTACTGATCCTGATCGCTGTAGTGGCAATAGCAATGACGCGCGGTGCATATAATGTGCCTGTAACAGCAGTATGTGATGTGATACTCGACAATCTAAACCTCGCAGACCAATCAAACTGCCTGTATGACACCATTGTATGGAATATAAGGGTGCCACGCATACTACTTGCAATAGCAGTTGGGATAGCACTTGGAACCTCTGGTGCTGTCTATCAGGGCACATTCAGAAACCCATTGGTTGAACCATTCATTCTTGGGGTTTCTGCCGGTGCTGCATTTGGTGCAGCACTATCCATCGTGTATCCGCAGTACCTGTTCTCGGTCCAGATTTCAGCATGTATCTTCGGTATGGTCGCGGTTTTTGGCGCATATTCACTGGCAAGGGTCAGAGGGGAAACACCGCTTGTAACTTTGATCCTGGCTGGTGTTATTCTTGGTTCAATATTCATGTCAGGAGTATCCATATTGAAGTATATTTCAGCAGATACACAACTTAGAGAGATCGTCTTCTGGATGATGGGGGGATTTTATTATGCGGACTGGGACATTGTATGGAAGGTTGTTCCTGCAATCGTTATATGCTCCATTATCCTTTGCATGCTTGGATGGAAATTGAATGTGCTATCAATGGGCGAAGAAGAAGCAAAAACACTTGGCATCAATACAGAAAAGTTAAAGATCGGTCTCATCACGTTGGCAACATTTATTACCGCTATATCTGTTTCTGCAGTTGGTATCATTGCATGGGTGGGTTTGATGACGCCGCATGCTGCTCGTTTAATTATAGGTCCTGATCACAGGTTCCTGATACCGTCTGCAGCTATCATGGGTGCAATATTCCTGGTCATCTGTGATACACTTGCAAGAACCCTTACAACAGCTGAGATACCTGTAGGAATTATAACTTCACTACTTGGAGCGCCGTACCTGATCTATCTGTTAAGAACAAAGAAAAATATATTTTTTGGGTGATTTAAGATGTTAAAGGTAGAAAATCTACATTTTGAATACAGCGGCTTTACTGTACTTGAAGATATTTCATTTGAAGTAGAAAAAGGGCAGTTGTGTGCATTATTTGGACCTAACGGTACCGGAAAAACTACACTACTCAAATGTATTGCAAGATTACTCAATTATGGAAAAGGCAGAGTGCTTGTGGAAAATGAAAATATCAATAAGATAAAGCCAGAGGAGATTGCGAAATTAGTGGCTTATGTTCCGCAGGAGCATAAACCACCATTTCCATATCTGGTCAAAGAGGTTGTCTTGATGGGAAGGACCCCACATATGAGGGGGGTTTTCGGTCCGTCAGAGAGTGATACCAGAGCTGCGGTAGAGGCAATAGAGATGATCGGTATTGCCGATATTGCCGAGAGACCATACACTGCTCTGAGCGGAGGACAGAGACAGCTTGTTTTACTGGCAAGAGCAATGGCGCAGGAAACAAAGCTCCTGCTCCTGGACGAACCTACATCCAATCTCGATTTTCAAAATCAGATCAAGATATGGCGCATCGTTAAGGAGCTTACAAAAAAGGGCGTCACTGCACTGACCTGTACACATGACCCCAATCATGTTATGTGGTTCTGTGATAAGGCGATTGTGCTGGGATCTAGTGGTATTGTTGCTAATGGAAATCCGGCAATGGCTCTAACTAAGACTACTTTAAACGAGATTTACGGAGATGTTTGTGATGTTAAAATTTTTGGTGATACCCGGATGATTGTACCGGCAGAAATGGAGATTAAAAAAATCTAAAACGCATGATCGTTCTAAGGGAGCTATCTGGTTTTTACAAATGGTTTGCAAAAACAATGGAAGCAATGACACTAATATCAATTATGTCTACAATATAAAAAATAAAGGTGATAACATGAGATTAAAATCAATTGTAATTATAATAATTGCAAGCCTGTTGCTGCTAACACCATCGGCTTCTGCATCAGACTACAGGCTTGGCATCTTCGGGAACGCGAATGAAGATGATACCATAGACCTGAAAGATGTGGAATATACCGCATCCGTCGTTCTGGGACTTGATGATCAAACACAACTTGCAGATGCAAAGTATGACGGCGAGATCGATATCCTCGATGTGACACAGATCGAGCTGATTATGCTCGGGAAGGAGAAGGAGCTTACGCTTATCGATTCTGGCGATAGGACAGTAACTGTGAACAAGTCGATTGAGAGTACTGTCATATGCTTCCCTCACGTTCTTGAAACATTACGGTCGCTTAAGGTGCCGGTGGACAGTATAGCTGGTATAGCAAGACACTGGCCGGAGTACGATCCGGGTTTTTTCCCTGAAATCGGTGAGATGACAGATGTCGGAGATAGGTGGACCCCGGATGTTGAGGTGATATTAACTATAAAACCAGATGTTGTTATTTTTACTGCGCTGTCTGCATATGCAGATACGACACAAACGGTCAATGCACTGGAATCGGCTGGTATCAAGGTGTTATGTTTTAACCTCAACACATTGGAGTCATATCCGGAGGAAGTAGAAAAACTTGGATATGTGTTTAACAGGCAGGATGAAGCCGCAGAATTCCTTGACTGGCGTGAGAATATTCTTAGTTCGATTGAGGAGAGAGTGAAGAATATTCCGGATGAAGACAGACCCAGAGTATATTTCGAGGCTGCTTCAAAAGATGGCAGTTACGATATTTATGGGAAGTATGCATATATAGCAATGACTGGAGGTACGGATATCTTTTCAGATCAGCCTGGACAGTATATGACTGTGGATCCTGAAGCAATAGCAGACCGAAACCCCGAAATTATAGTTAAGGTAGGTGGGACTGCCGGTGGTTATGGTCTGAATGCGGCTGATACATCCGAACTCGAAAAAGCAAGAATGGAGGTCATGAACCGGGATATATTGCAGCATGTGTCTGCAGTAAGAGAAGAAAATGTTCACGTGATCACTGTTCACCTGTTATCGTTCTTTGGCGATAGCGGATGCAGAAACTTCCTCCAGATCCCATATCAAGCAAAATGGTTCCATCCCGAACTCTTTGAGGATATGGATCCGGAGGCGATACATCAGGAATATTTGACAAGATTCCAGGGGCTGGACATTGATCTGAATGAGAAGGGTGTATTCGTATATCCAACAGTGTAGGAGAGTTGTTGTAATTAACTAAAATGGAGTTTGATCTACATGAAAATGAGTGAAGAAATACAGGATATGATAAACGAGAATGTGGTCCATCTGGCAACCACATCCGGGGATGGTAAACCGAATGTGGTCCCGGTGGGCGGCATACGGGCAATAAATGATAGCGAGTTACTGATCATTGATGTCTTATTCGACAAGACAAAAAAGAACCTGCTTGAGAACCCTAACGTTGCAATTGCGGTCGAGGTGCTGGGAAAAGGAGCGCCGCGTGGCTATCAGCTTAAAGGGCGGGCAACGGTCCACTCAGAAGGCAAGTTCTTTGAAGAGGCAGGGAAGATGGTGGAAATGATGCGTGAAAAGCGCCCCAACCATCCGCACCTCACACTAAAATCCGCAGTTCTCGTAGAAGTGGAAGAGATATATTCGACAGTTCTCAAGAAAGAGGGGGAAATGAGATGAAAGTACTGGATATGGATCCTAAAATAAGTTCAGAGTCGCTGGACGGGATGATAAAAGGCTGTGAAGGAACGAGAATTCTCTTTACCGCTCTTGATTTCGACCTCTTTGACCTGCTTGACGGGTCAATGACAGCAGAGGAAATATCCTCAAAGATCGAGACCGACGCCCCCATGACCGGGAAGTTCCTGAATGCTCTGGTGGCAATACAGCTTCTCGTAAAACGTGACGGCAGATATGCCAATAGCGAGCTTGCATCGACCTTTCTCAGGAAGAGCAGCCCGTTCTATCAGGGTCATATACTCAGGCTTTCGGGAAACACTCGTGACTGGTCGAGATTGAACTCGATACTGAAAGGTGATGTACCGGAAGAAGATGATAAAAGAGAGAATGATAGAAGCTTTGAAGATGTCTTTGATCCCAGCTTCATTCTTGCCATGGCTGAAGGTTCAATGCGGGGAGGCCTTCATCGAACCGTGAATGAAGTGTCAAAGCTTCCGGAGTTCAAAAAGGCAAGAAAGCTTCTTGATCTCGGAGGTGGGCACGGCCTCTATGCAATAGCATTTGCCCAGATGAATCCGGATCTTGATGCCGTAGTGTTTGACCTGCCGCCTGTGACAGAGGTTACAAAAGAGTTCATCGGGCGGTATGATATGAACGAAAGGGTCGGTGTTATTGGAGGAGATTTTCTTGAAGCTGAGATTAAGAATGAGTGTGAGTATGACATCATATTCTCATCTGATGCCCTCTATCGGAAGCCTGATGTACTTGCAGGAGTTTTGAAGAAGGTTTATGGTGCACTGAACAGCGGCGGTTCGGTCATACTCAAGCACTGGATTTTGAATGATGACCGCACCGCACCTCTCACATCAGTCTATTTCGATCTTATGCTATCCCTACGTGGTGACTGGCATCACATCTATACAGAAAATGAGTACATTGAACTATTGCAAGATGCTGGATTTTTGAATATCCGTACTCTGGACATATCATCCCAAACAAGTCCGTCTGTGATCATCATGGGAAATAAAGAGGCATAGGATTATGATTGAAGACATAGACTGGAACAAGATGTGGATGGAGGCGATGGAAAATGCTTCATGGAAAAAGCGGCGCGGGGATATGACAGAGTTCTGGGACAAGAGAGCCAGGCGGTTCAGCCAATCCATTAAAGATAATGACCGTCCTGCACAGATAATATCAAAATTGGATATTGATCCGTCATGTACTGTACTTGATATAGGTGCCGGACCGGGTACGCTTACCATCCCGCTTGCAAAGATCGTTGAACATGTAACAGTCGTAGAACCATCCGGAGGAATGCTTACCTGTTTGAAAGAGAATGCGGCAAATGAAGGTCTGGAGAATATAACCTGCATTAACAAGAAATGGGAAGATGTTCATCCGGGAGAGGATCTTGATGAGTATGATGTTGTGATAGCGTCATACTCACTTTCGATGGTGGACATAAAAGCAGCCCTTTTAAAGATGGATAAGGTTGCAAGACGGAGCGTTCACCTGTTCACCTTTACGGGGGATCGTATGTGGGACTATACCGAACTCTGGCCAAGATTATACGACGAGAAATACCAAGCCGGACCTGATTACATATATCTCTACAATATCCTTTATCAGATCGGCATCCGGGCGGATGTTGAGATATCAACTACCGAACATAAGCAGCGTTTTTCAAATCTGGAAGAGGCTGTTGAACAGTGGAAGGAGAGCCTTAATATATCGACACCGGAGGCAGAGGATGTGATAAGGTCACATCTAACTGCGAAGTTGATCAGGGAAGATGGATCACTATGGTCAAAGAATACGATGAAAGCAGTATCGATATGCTGGAAGAAATATACTGAGCATTAGCTAAGAATTTAAGGAGCGTGAATAACAATGAAATTTGATATAAAAAATATCCAGGAAGCTGAAGGTCTTGAGACTCCGGAGGGTCTGATGAAACCATTAATATTCGGCGAGAGGCTGGGGGTCATACATCTTGAGATACCGGCAGGTCTTGAGGTCTCACCACATGCCCACACTACTGAAGGTGTTTTATACTGCCTGAGCGGCAATCTGGATGTAATATCTGAAGATGAGACCGTGATCCTGAGCAGCGAAGCTGCAATGCTGGTGCCGCCCAATACAGTAATAGGTATCAAGAACCGGTCGAACACACCAGTAAATGCACTATTGATCTCATCTCCACCACCTGTAAAATCGGTTGAAGAACTCAAAGACATTTTGAAGTCGCATGAGAAAGAACATCACAAACATTGATAAAATAAGATGTGAAAAGAGAAATTAAAATGGATTTTGATAAAAAAATGTATGAAATTTTCTAAAACGTGAGTTATTACGGTAAAATTAAACAATGTTCTTCCTTTATCACATTTTCATAAATTTTCCGAGCACTGATATGCAGTTTTTCCCATTCTTTTCGCTTCACTTCATTTTTGTGAATAGGCGGAACAAAAGCATACACTAAAACATTACTGTCTAGAGTTATATCCATCAATACTCCTTCCGCTTAAGTGAAGAAATAAGTTCATCAGGCGTGATATCCACTTCAGGACATTTTGATATCCTATTTAATAATGCATGGTATCGCTTAAGTTTCACTTCGGAAGGTATCATCATTAGTCCGGAAAATGAGGAAGTCTTTAAATCACCGGATTCTATTCCGGATTGATCAAATTTTCTTTTTACATCTATTGACATACTAATACTTTTTAGTCACTCAAACATTATAATTCTATCTTTTGAAACTCCTATCTATGTGGAAATGCTTGCGTCACCGTGGTAAGTGCGATATTTACTTAAATGTTGTACGGGTGCATTTTTGCAGGTGTCGAGCTTTGCCATAACGATTGAAATATATTATTTCTGTAATATTGCAAACCACGGAGGACATAGAGTGTACAAAGCGTTTTTGATTTTCTCTATGCCCTCTGTGGTAAGTATTGAACTGATTCTAACCCCCTTTAGTCGCTTCACTCTCCCGCCGCCCCTTTATCCTCTCACTGTGATCGAAACGCAGTGCGCTCGTCCCAGCCAGACACTGCGACAGACGGCGCGCGGGTGCTCTGCGATGCGGGCGGCGGCCTCGGGTAGTGGTGGGATATCGCCATGGCTGTTGAAATATATAATTTATGAAATTATTTAAACCGCAGATAAACGCGGATGAACGCAGATATTCCAAGCAAATTTGATTATACTTACTTTCTGTCGTGTAATCTGAATTCAAATCCGTGTTAACCTTTATCTGCGTGTATCTGCGTTCATCTGTGGTTAGTATTGAACTGATTCCAGCCCATGTTAGTTGCTTTAATCTCCCGCCGCCCCTTTATCCTCTCACTGTGATCGAAACGCAGCGCGCCAGCCCCAGCCAAACATCGCGACAGACGGCGCGCGGGTGCTCTGCGATGCGGGCGGCGGCCTCGGGTGTTGAGTGCGGAGGGGGGTCCGCCATGGCTATTAAAATATATTATTTATGTGATATTTAGAACCACAGAGGACACAGAGAGCACAGAGTATTTTTGTTTATCTCTGTGTCCTCTGTGCCCTCTGTGGTTAGTATTGAAATGATTCCAGTTCCAGTTAGTTATTCAATCTTCCGCCGCCCCTTCGCCCTCTCACCGTGATCGAGAAGCGCGCCAGCCCCAGCCAAACACTGCGATAGACGGCGCGCGGGTGCTCTGCGATGCGGGCGGCGGCCTCGGGTGTTGAGTGCGGAGGGGGGTCCGCCATGGCTATTAAAATATATTATTTATGTGATATTTAGAACCACAGAGGACA
>JAUWBW010000132.1 GCA_030609665.1 Methanosarcinaceae archaeon
TCATGCAACAAGTGTTTTGACCCGAGCGGGGTCAAGTGCAACTACCCGTGAACATTGGTAAATGAATGGATTGCCAACTTTCTTATCAGATATTTCAGTCAAACGTTGCGACGGCACACCCAATCGAAGCAGAGCTGCGGAGTATAGTGATTAAGATTGAATCTCCCTGACATCCATCACTCGCTCAAGCAACATTCCTTCGACAATGAGAGGCATATCACGCTGTGCATTCACAAGTGCATTGCTCAACTTCCAATCTTTTTCTGCATAAATCGTAAGCACAGGCTGGTCTTTCTTAACAGATTGCCCGCGCTTTTTATGGATGAGCACGCCTGCACCTTTATCGTTTGGCGCACCTGCGAGCCTTGCGATCTCAACCAGCCGCTTGTTATCAAACTCAATGATATATCCGTCTATTTGTGCACGCAACTCTGCGGTATGCTCCCCTACCAAAATGTCCTTGTGGGTTACATTCGGGTCGCCGCCCTGAATCTCTATGATCTGCTTCAATTTTGCCAGTGCCTTACCGTTTTTGATGGTCTCAATAGCAAGATTGTGCCCCTGACCTCTGGCTGCCACGCCGCCCATCTCAAGCAGCATTCCGGCAAGTGCCGCGCTTTTTTCGATCAGGCTGTTCGGACCTTCTCCGGTCTCAAGCACTTTCAGTGCTTCAATAACCTCAAGTGCGGGTCCAACAGTCCTGCCGATCGGGGAAGAACCGTATGTCAATGCACAATCGACATTCATGCCCAGTCTCTCACCAAGATTTATCAGATCGCGTGCGAGTTTGCGACCAGCCTGAACATCCGGAATCTTAGTGCCTGCACCTGTAGGAATATCGATTACCACATTATCCGCGCCAACCGCACCCTTCTTTGCCATAATGGATGCAAGAAGCTGGCAGTGCGGGTCAACAGAAAGCGGATACTCGATCCTGATAAGTTTATCATCCGCAGGCGCGATATTTGTCGCACCTCCCCACACAAGTACACCGCCGACCTTCTCGGTCATCTCCTTGATCTGTTCAGCAGTGAATTCAACAGGTGCGAGAACCTCCATAAGATCGGATGTCCCGCCTGCGCCTGTGATAGCTCTTGAACTTGTTTTTGGGATCAGCAATCCGTTCGCTGCAACGATAGGCACGACCAGAAGGGATATCTTATTACCCGGAACACCGCCTATCGAGTGTTTATCCATAATGGGATGCGTCTCAAACTTGATCTTGTCACCGGTATCGATCATTGCTTTTGTGAGCCATTCGGTTTCATCGTCGCTCAGGTCATTAATATAGGATGAAGTGATGAATGCAGACAATTCGATGTCACTTAGACTTTCATCCACAATATCCTTAACAACCAGGTAAATTTCATCCTTCGTCAGTTTTTCCTGATCCATCATCTTTTTGATGACCTCAGTGGACTTTGGACGTGTCGCAGGAAACACTTCTACAGGCTCGGTCCATTCCCTTTTAAGTCGATTTGCAACCTCATGATAAACACCTATCATACCCGGTGCGATCATGTCTTCAGTGGTATCCACAATCGCTGTCAAACTCTTATGATCCTTCACATATACACGGTCACCTTCATTGACGCCAAGTTCCTTTGCATCGATGGTATTCAGGACTACTTTGAATTTTCCGACTTTAATATCAAGAGGTTGTACTTTTAATTGCATTCTTTCACCTTGCGTTTTTGTGTAGTTTTGATTTGCGGCAATGGATAAATAGATTTACTTTTTTACTGCATATAATTTATGAATATATAGTGCGAGTTCGTATATACTCCTTTTTTGCGACTACTGTCGTATAAGTTCCAAGTGGACAGAGATGCCTACGGAAAAATCGTGGAATAACAACGCTGCTGCCAGCACAGTACCCAGTATTATTAGTGGGAATATAGCACCGTTCTCTGGCATTTCAAGCAAGTAGAAAGCGCGTGCAGGACAAAAATCCCTGAATATGTATTCCCCGATGGCAGTGTAGGACTGCGCCGCCGGTTTGATTGCAGAGATGACAGCGGATGCAGCTGCGACAGAAATGGCAGTGCAGATTAGTCATTAGCGAGTGAATATTGCCAAATGTGTAGTTGTGGATGTCCACCTAATGGAAGTATCGAAACGCAGCGAAGATACTTCGATGCGTCCTCCCGAGGCGCAACTCGGATGCGCGAACTACTTATATAAATATGAACAATACATGTACATATGATAGAATTTACAAAACTTCATGGCAATGGTAACGATTTTATCGTAATCGATGAGTTTGTGAAAAAAATAATTCCTGATACTGACAAAGCTGAATTTGCTGTAAAGTACTGTGACCGCCGGTTTGGCATAGGGGCTGACGGTGTTCTTTTTATCTCCCGATCCGACAAGGCAGATATGAAAATGCGTCTCTTTCAGCCGGATTCATCAGAAGCCGAGATGTGCGGGAATGGTATTCGATGCCTTATTAAGTATGCTTTTGACAGTGGTCACATTGATGTAGGGACTGCTACAGTCGAGACTATGGCAGGTGTACTTCCTGCTGATACGCGAACGGATGATACTGGATTCTGGGTAAAGGTCAATATGGGGCAGCCTCTTAAAACCCGTGCACAGATCCCTGCAAAAGGTGATGCAGGTGATGAGTTTATTGATGTGGATATGTATGGGTACAGTGTTTCTGTGATAAACACGGGTGTTCCACATGCGATTGTCTTTGTTGATGACCTTAACCTTGATATTCTGAAAATTGCGCCAAAGATCAGGTTTGATCCTATATTCCCAAATGGTGCGAATGTGAATTTCGTGAAGATGGAGTCGGATAATGAGATTACTATCAGGACCTATGAGAGAGGGGTTGAGGATGAGACATTGAGTTGCGGTACGGGTTCGGTTGCCAGTGCATACCTTGGACATGCGCTTAAAGGGATGGATAGTGAGATTTTGGTTCATACAAAAGGCGGAGACCTGCACATATCCATAATAAATGATATTGTTTTTATGGAAGGTCTTGCTGAGACGGTGTACAAAGGAGCAATCCTTAAATAAATATTAAACATATAATAAAATAAATCTAATTTCCATTATACACTAATATTTCAATTACGAAGTGATATAGTATGAGTGACATGCCATGGGAAATCAAGAAAGGTGCTGAAAAAGAGTCGCCTGAGGATACCCCATCGGCTGTTGAATTTCCGTGGGAGAAAGACGAATCTGCAGAGGGGGGTGATGAAACGCCTGCTTCTGGAGGGGTGCCTGACATGTTTGCGGATGCCTTTGCCGATATTCCTATGGAAGAGGTCGGTGATCCTGAAATACCAGGGCAGCCAGATTCTTTTGTAATGCCATCACTTGACGAGATACCGGATTTTTTGAAATCCGTACCCGGTGAAGAAGAAACGTCGGATGTAAATCCACCGGAACCATCTCTTCAACCTCCGTCTCTTCCAGAGATGCCGAATTTAGAAGAAGTGGGTGCACCGCCATTTGACATGGATTCACAGGTAATTACTGTTCATGCAGTGGATCAGGAAAAACCGCCAGAAATATCGGTAATGGATGGATTGTCTGAAAGTATGCAGGGCGATACGCCATATGAGGAAGATGGGGTGATTCCATCATTTAAGGATGTATCTGGATTTGATGCGAATGCAGAGGATAAAATGGATTTGCAAAAACATACTCCACCTCCGTTGTTTGAACCAAAATTGTCACAAGATGAAGATGTGGCTGTTGATGATGTCAATGGATCAATTGAATTGCCGAAAATGGCGCCGAGTTTTGAAGTTTATGGCCAGGAACCGCCAGAAGTAGATTCTGTGGATGATGAAGTCGAAACGGCTTCACCTTTCCCACCCACTTCTGACTCCGTACCTCCTTCTCCCTTCTCCCCTACTCCAGAATCCGACCCTTCTTCTCCTTTCCCTCCCACTCCAGAATCTGAGCCTTCTTCTCCATTTTCACCTACTTCAGAATCCGACCCTTCTTCTCCCTTCCCTCCCACTCCCGACTCTGAAGCACCATTCCCGTCACAGACAATTGCATCAAATTTATTGGCAAAGGGTACAACTAAAAAAACGATGGATGGAATTGTGGCATCGCTCAAGAATGTTCTTAAAAGTCTCACGCGAGGTGGCAGCCTGATCGATAGGATGGAAGAATTGCGTGAGGAAGTTGAGATTACAGAAGGAGAGCGTATCAGGGAAGAATCAGATATGGTATCAACTCCCGAACCATCCCCATTTGAACTAACTCCTAAACCGTCACCATTTGAAGAAGTTTCTGAAATGGTGGGGCAACCAATATCGGTTCCACAACCAGAAATGGAAAAGATTGAAGTCAAAGAGCCAGAACCGGAAATGGCAGTTGCTGAACCTGTTGATGAATTGCACAAGGATGAGATGCGAGAGCTTGTAGGTGGTCTCAGTAAAGATGAGGTACAGGCGCTTGTTGGGAAACAGATCAAAGAGGCATTTGAGAATCATGCAGAGCTTGTGACTCCCGTTGAATCGATGGTTTCAGATACTGATGTGGATGATCTGAGGAATGAGGTTGAAAGTTCAAAAGGTCTCATAGATGAGATTGTAAATAACATTAAGGAGCTTTCAAGTACGGTAGAAAGTTCTACTGTTACAATGAACGAGATCAAGAGTTATGCCGAAAATTTCGATTCTGATGTATCACTTGGATTTGATTCTGCAAGGGAAAAGATAAGCGGGATCGAAAACAGGTTGGATGTTGTTGAGAACACCTTGACATTGATCCAATCTGAGAATGCAGATACGAAGGCTGGATTATCTAATATTGAGCAGAACATATCCGATCTGGTTGGTTCATATAGTGCGCTTTTGTCGCAGATGTACGAATCTGCACAGAGCAGTGATGTAAAGTTTGAAGAATTGACCGGTAAAATGGATCGGATTGACTTAATCGATTCAAATATATCGCATATTGAAAACAATCAGGCAATTGCAGCCGAAACAATTGCAGAGTTTGGGAATACTACCTCTATACTAATGAGTGACATTGCAGAGGCGTATGAGGCAAATGAAACTTTGAAAGATGAAACAAAGTCCGATAATGCAGAACTTCGCGAAGAGATGGCATTGATTACGGAGTATGTGGAAAAAGGACTCAAAAAAGTGGGTGCTGGAAGTTATAGATCATTTGGACAGGATGTGGAGTTGGTCCATCTCGAAAAGAATTCTTCAACTATGAAACTATGCATGGAATGGCTTGAATTCCTGATGGAACTTGTTGGACGGAACAACTTGCCTGATATATTGTCCTATTATGAGGAACTTGGTTGGGTAAGTGATGATGTGCGTCTGGAACTGATGCGGTATGCAGAGGGCATTGATTATTACCTGGAA
Organism: Methanosarcinaceae archaeon; assembly: GCA_030609665.1. Lineage (GTDB taxonomy): Archaea > Halobacteriota > Methanosarcinia > Methanosarcinales > Methanosarcinaceae > Methanovorans. The sequence continues at coordinate 5,361 of JAUWBW010000132.1, forward strand.
AAACCTGACTGGAAATTGAATCCGGATGAACACGTTAAATCAATATGGTTCATCGAAAAACTCGCCGGTGTTAAAGTTGACAAAAACAGATTGTCAATAATTGAAAGAGATATTGAGAGGGTAAAGAAAGGTACGGAAAT
>JAUWBW010000028.1 GCA_030609665.1 Methanosarcinaceae archaeon
TATATTTTAGATCGTAAAGAAAAGGAAATCTATGTTGTGAAGATCGATAAACGAAGTCGAGTATATCGAAAATAATCTCCTGATCATGTAATTGCAGATACTACCACAAATCCGTATAATCTGCAAAATCTGTGTCTTTTAAATTAAATTTTAGACACGGATTCTTAAAGCCCGTGTCCGGTACAATCGTCACTGATACCCGACCGCCCCAAACCCTTCAACAACCCTCTCATTCTGTCCCTGCGTCCCCACAGTAACCCTGACCAGCGACTCCCCGGCATCCCTGAACGAAGAACAATCCCGCACAATGATCCCCTTCTCAAGCAACCCATCACACACATCTTTAGCCTTCAACGGTGCCACATCCACCATCACAAAATTCGCCTGCGAATCATATACCTCAAACGGGATGTGTTCCTTCAAATACTCACACCCCACCCGTGCAAGCTCGACACTCTTTTCCAGATGTTCCACATTCGATAACGCAGCCACACCCGCGGCAATCGCTGCCCCGCTCACATTAAACGGTGTTGCTGCCCTCATATACTCCGACTTCAGCCACTCTGGCATGATCCCATAACCTATGCGCAGACCTGCTAGACCAAACGCCTTTGAAAAAGTCCTTCCAACTATAATATTGTCATACTCATTCACAAGATGCACAAGACTGATGTCTGCAAACTCCACATACGCCTCATCAACAAACACAAGACCGCGCGTCGACTCTGCAATCGCACGCACATCTTTTCCCGGTATCAAATTACCAGACGGATTGTTTGGCGAACACAAAAATACAACCTTGGTACGTGAGGACACCGCTTCCAGCAATGCTTCAACATTCACAGCATAATCCACATCCCGCTTAACAAACACAGGAACAGCGCCATTCGCCCGCGCCGAAATCTCATAATACGAAAACGTCGGCGTAGGTATGATCACCTCATCTCCGCGCGTAATAATAAGCCGCATCAAACCATCGATCAAACCATCCATCCCGGGTCCAGATGCAGCAATATTACTCGCAGGAAAACCAGTGTATACAGACAGCGCATCAACCAGTTCATTCGCATCCGCCGACGGATAGATACTCACCTGCGGCGCATGCTCGATAAGCGCTTCAACCGCCTTAGGCGACGGACCAAGTGGATTTTCGTTCGAGCCTAACTTGATTATCGAATCCGGATCAAGTCCATACGCAACCACAATGTCATTGATCGATTTACCGGGCACATATTCCTTGATGCCGAAGATATCTTCCTTAATAAGATCAAGCCTGCTCAATTACATCCACCGCCGTATCGATCTGTTCTTTTGTGATCACAAGCGGCGGTGCAATGCGTATCACCGAATCCGATGTGCAATTCAGTAGCACGCCATGCTCGCGTGCATAATCAACAATATCTGCGCATTTGGTGTTGAGTTCAACCCCGATCATCAATCCCCTGCCGCGCACCTCGATGACATCATCTCGTATAAGAGTTCCAAGTCGCTTAGCGAAATAATTCCCCATTTCATTTGAACGTTCGACAAGTTTCTCCTCGCGTATCGCTTCAATCGCACCAAGTGATGCTGCACATGCCAGTGGATCCCCACCAAAAGTTGAACCATGTTCACTCTTGCCAAACGTAATATCATCACTTGCAACAATTGCACCCATTGGGAAGCCCCCTCCAAGTGCCTTTGCCATAGTCATAATATCAGGTTCAACACCAAAATGCTCCTTACAGAACCACTTACCTGTCCTGCCAAATCCAGTCTGCACCTCATCAATGATCAGCAGAGTGCCAGTATCATCGCATATCTCACGAACCTCTTTCAAATAATTGTCCGATGGAATATTTATACCACCCTCGCCCTGAATAGGTTCAAGGATAACCGCTGCCGTCTCCTTTGTAATCGCATCGGCAACAGCCTCTGCATTATTGTAAGCTACGAATGTCACATCCTTCACCAATGGTTCAAAAGGACTCCGATACATCTCTTTATGTGTAACACTCAACGCACCCATCGTACGCCCATGAAATGAATTATCTGCTGCTATAAAATCCGTTTTCTTTGTCGTAATACGGGCAAGTTTCATAGCCGCTTCAACAGCCTCAGTTCCGGAATTGCAAAAAAATGCACGACTCATGCCGCTAATTGAAACAAGTTGCTCAGCAAGATTTGCCTGAACCTCGGTATAATACAGGTTCGACACATGGATCAATCGTTCTGCCTGCTGCTGTATCGCTTTTACAACAAGAGGATGGCAGTGTCCTACATTGTTCACTGCAATGCCTGCAACACAATCAATATATTCCTTGCCTGTTGTATCAAAAACAACAGAGCCACTGCCACTTTCCAGTGCCATTGGTTGCCGTGTGTATGTTTGCATCACATATTGCGCATCTTTTTTCACGATCGATTCATAATCTGTTGCTGATCTTGAAGAAATATATTCAGTCAAATAACCACCTGTAATTGCAATGATAAATGTAATTGTATTCTATGATATAAGCTAAGTCTAAAATTAATATGTATTGCCGGTTAAAGTATCTTGGCAATTTTTTCACTTGCTGATTTCATGTCATTAAGGATTAGACCAAGACTGCCTGCATTGTCTGCTAAAACCACCAAAAGTGCTTTTGGACCGGCTTCAACCGTAACAACATGTTTCGTTCCGGTTTCCACAATAATGGATTTAGGCACCTCATCGCTAAGCCGTGTTGTTGTTGATTCGGCTGACATGTAAAGAGTTGCTGTAAGTGCTGCAAAAGCCTCACTGCTAAGTATTCCACTCTCTGTTGACACCATCAGTAAACCGTGCCTTGAAACAATAGCTGAAAGCTCTACACCTCCAGCCGATTCAAGATCGGAGAGGATCTTATCAAGCATCTCCTTTGTTGTTGCCATTACAACACGCCTCGTTTTGGAGATTTTAGTGCATCATAGATGTAATAAAGAAGTGTGAGTGTAAGTATTTGGAATATAGTTATGAAAAGACCTTCCACAACATCAAGATTTCCATCTATTAAATGCAATAATTCTGCCATATGCAACAATGCCGCTGCTAAAAAGAATATCCCGCCAATTGTTAAAAGATTGAAAAAACGTTTTATTCTTTCAAATTGTAAAAATAATCGTGACCTGATGACATCTGCATCCGTAACCCGGAGTAGATTTGAAATTTGTACAAATAGAACTACAAGTAACAATCGCACAATCAGATCTATAAAATCAAAAATCAAAACATCAGCCATGGTTCACCTTTTTTAAAATATATCCTAATTATATGCGTACATATGAGATTATAATAACATCCATATTACGATAAATGCATCACGTATTTCAAGAATAAAAGATTATCCCTTTTTGAATAGGTGATTCAAACATCTAATTCCATTAATTCACGTTCACTGACTATTTCTTCCTCGTCGCGCTCAAATTCGATCCCACCGGTAGCACGCATTATACCATCCACTCTCGCACTTTCATGAATGCTAATGGAATCCGCATTGATCTCACCAAGAATATGGCTGCCTTTACTAATATGCACATTACCTCTTGAGATCAGATTTCCATGGATCGTATTATTCTCACCAATCGCCACATCATCAATTGTCCTGATGCTGCCATACAATGTTGTGTCATCCCCCATTTCAAGAGATGCTGCACGAATATTACCAACAAGCCGGCACTCATTCCCGATCACAGCGTGTGCAGGAACTCGGATGGAATCAACTGATATCTTTGAACCGTTTGGAACGATCATCGCCGCATCACTTATAATTTCGGAATTGTCTTCAAATATCTCATCAAGCGCCTTCTCAACTTCCTCGTCTTTTCCAAGTCGCAACAATTCACTGATGTACAGGAACAGATAAACCATGACAGGAACCGGATTCCTGATAACGATCCAGCCTTTCGCTTCAAATCCGCCATTGATCTTTACATCGTTACCAATATCCAGATCGCCTTTTACAATCAGTTTACCGTTAATTGTAACAAATTCTCCAAGATAAGCATTAGTATCTGTTTTGACATTGCCACCTATCTGCGACCACATGTCGATCCGTATATCGGATACGGCAGCCACATCTCCACTAACCTGTACCCTCTCACCAAGTATCGCAGAATTTGCTATCAGCCCGTATTTAATATCTGAATGATTGCCAACAACAATATCCCCATCTACAACTATTGTGTGTTCCTCCATTCTTGTATTGTTGGGAATCACAAATGTTTTTAAAAATTCATCTTCTGCGATTGTTTCACACTCCGGATTGAGGACCTTTAATATGAATTTGAATCATTCTCATGCATTAATGATATAATTGATATATATAGATTTATCAACGCTTAAAATTTAAAATCCAAACATTAAACAATTCACTGGTCTTTGCCACGTCGTATATCGACCGCACCGCCTTTATCGAGAACAGATATTTCATCAGGTGAGAGTAACAACTGCCCTGTGGCTATGAGTTCTCCCGACTCATCGACCACTAACACTTCCTCGCCTGCACGAAGGTTTTTGTCAATATCGACAACATGCTTTGCAAATGCAGTCTTTCCTTTGGATACAAAGGGCACGGCATCTTCACAGACAACAACCTTAAGAGCATCTTTTGGGACACAACCCTTCACCAATTCTGCACCATACAGGCTCAATGTGAGCGTACCATCCCTTGCCCTGACAGTTGCAATGCGCCTGTCTTTATGCAATATCTGTCGCACGCGTTTCGTTTTTGATAACTGGAAAGTTGCATCGTCCGGAAAAAGTGCCAAACCACATCCTTTCCCAAATTGGTAATCCGCCATTGTCCTTACTTGCGCAAGGTGTTTTTTGCTGCGTTCCATAGGTGTTAGATGAAAGATGGACATTAAATGTATAACGGTCAATCTAGTAGGAAAATCTTATTTTTAATCCTGAGCGGTATTTAAGCAATTTCGAACACCTTTAAATAATATAATAACCAATCATATTGTAGAGGAAACGGGAGTAGCTGCTTGTAAAGTATATTCAAAAGAGTTACTGTAATCAAGCAAACCATTCATCCCCTCAACTAAAATGGCCCGTTTCCCCATTCATATCACTTTTTTATTATCATCCATATCTAATGAGAAAACTGAAAGTTTTGTGATCTAACCTTTAGCAACCCCGATCGGTAAGACACGTGCAACCTTTTTGGCAATCCCCACATTGTGCACCACATTCACCACTTCGCTACTGGATTTATACACGCCCGGTGCCTCCTCGGCAATCACAGACGGATGCGTAGCCTTCACAGTTATTCCTCTTGCCTCAAGGCTTTTCCTGACATCCTCTCCATAGAACTCATGCTTTGCATGCGCCCTGCTCATCACGCGCCCTGCGCCGTGACATGCGCTTCCAAACGAGATGTCCATTGCCGCTTCTGTCCCGTGCAAAATATACGATGCAGTCCCCATACTGCCCGGGATCAGGACAGGCTGCCCCACGGCGCGGTAAGCATCCGGCACATCATGATGCCCGGGTGGGAATGCGCGGGTAGCACCTTTTCGATGTACGTACACTTCTTTTTTCTTGCCGTCGATCATGTGCTCCTCCAATTTTGCAATATTGTGCGCAACATCATAGACAAGATCCATGCCAAGTTCATCCATATCCATGCCAAGCAAACGTTCGAAAACCTCACGTGTCCAGTGTGTTATAACCTGTCTGTTCGCCCATGCATAGTTGGCACCACATGCCATTGCCTTGAAATAGTTCTGGGCTTCATTTGACTGCGTAGGCGCACATGCAAGCTGCTTGTCGGGAAGATCGATGCCGTATTTTTTCACAGCCTGTGAAAGTACACGCAGATGATCGGTGCATATCTGGTGTCCTGCCCCGCGGGAGCCGCAGTGTATCATTATAGTTACCTGCCCTTCCTCAAGACCAAATGTAGATGCCACATCGGAATCATATATCTTATCCACATACTGGACTTCAAGGAAATGGTTACCGCTTCCAAGTGTTCCGAACTGCGGTTTGCCGCGTTTGTGCGCTTTATCACTCACCTGCGCCGGATCAGCGCCTTCGATAAAACCACTGCCCTCACAGTGTTCAATGTCAGCCTCAACCCCATACCCGGCTTCAACGGCCCAGCGGGAGCCATGTGTGAAAGCATCATAAAGTTCACTGTCAGATGCACGGATCTTGCTTTTTGAGCCGACCCCCGAAGGAATGTCGCGGAAAAGCCTGGACATAAGTTCTTTGATGTGTGGACGCACGTCATCTTCCTGAAGGTTTGTTCGGATAAGACGAACGCCGCAGTTAGATACCACAAACGAACTCGCAACAAAATTGTGATGCTCGCTGCGCACCATGAAATCATACACAAAATCATTATGTTCTATTTCCTTCATAGACTTGATCGAATCCCAGATCATTCCTGAAGTTGCAATTGCTGATTCGGAAAGGAAACTCTCAAATGTTGGAAAATTTGATGCAATCCTTGCAGAAGTATTTCGACCTTCATAAACAGACCGCTGGATGAATCTCTTGTTCACATAAGTAGACTGCAATTTTGCACATATAGATGAGATCGGTTCTCCGGCTTCCTTCATCACCGCAGCCTCGCACGCCGCATGTTCACGCTCATCGATTACCATCTGCTTTTTCCTCAGGTACACCACAGCAGCATTTGCCAGATGGCGGCGCTTTTGGTTATACTCAAATCCGACCAGACCCCATAGTTTGGTGAGATTATCAAAATTACCGTTGATCTGCAACCTTAAACGATATGAAACATCCCCATTTTTGTTTGTATACTCTTTTCGTTTTCCAATTCTGGATGAACCTATTCCAAAATCTGCAAGAAGCGTGCCGATCTGGTCCAGGAATTCCTCACCGTTCTTGATCAACTCTTCCCGCTTGTTCATGGAAAGGACAGGTGCATAGAAATTGTAACCGTGCCCGGTCAGAGTAGCAGGAGATGAGAGTTCTGCACCAAAATGGGATGACAAAAATAGTCGCTTCTGCCACAGTCTTAGTTTGAATACCCACTCGGGCAGCAAATATTTTTGTGATGTCTTGTTACCCGGCTGTACACCCATACACCACAGGAGCGCCGCAAGAGATGATGATGTTGTTTTAAAAGAATGTTCTTCCCTTGTGAATTGTACTTTTGCGTAGGAGGTATCGATCTCATGATCGCGGGTTCTCGAATAGATACGCGACGGTACAAATCCTAATCTTTCAACATCGAGTCGGATATCTTCCAGATCATCCGGCTCCCCGTAGAACCAGATCGTGCCTTTGTTTTCGGTGAAATAGAAAGTCCCATCTCCAAGAATAAAACCCATGAGTTTTAGCAGATAGGGAAGTTTGTCATTGTCTGCCGCAAGCGGCAAAAGGTCACGCTTCTTCAGTTCCGCAACCGTCTGATCCATGTTCTTTTGGTTGATGTCCAAAGACCTGATGTCATCCTCTGTGATAATTACAGTCGAATCAGGTGCCTTATATTCGACTCCTTTGAACGGAAATATCGCAATCTTTTGCCCTTTTTGATTCCGAATATCTTTCACGCAGATCATCCCATCAGGCGTGTAGAATGGATGTTCCCCTGATGCCGTGACAGTTTCTCCTGATTCAGTTGTGATGCAATACACTTTTTCACTGGTCGGCAATTCCATAAATGCATCAATCTCGGTATTTCGTGGTTTTGTACCAAAGTTCATGCACTTGATTCGATTAGTATTCCACCTTTCATTAAATTCCTTGATAGGAACTGTGTACCCATGTTCGTGCAGGATGCGTGTATCCCCAGAGAGGCAGTTAATATCAAAACCCACACCACCCGGACTGATCACACCTTCTTCCTTATCGAATGCGGCAACTCCCCCGATAGGAAAACCATATCCAAGATGTGCATCCGGCATTGCCATCGAGTATCTCTGTATTCCGGGCAATGTCGCAACGTTCGCAACCTGGTCAAGGGTCTGCTTTTCAAGACCGTGCATCAAGGTTTCCGATACAAAAATGCGACCCGGGACTCTCATGCCCGGCTTGTAATCCTTTGGTACTTCCCATGTATTGTCATCGATCTTTGTAACTAGATCAAAAGCGTCAGTTGTCTTGGTCTCATCTGTCATGTTGTTTCCTCCCACCCGTTTTTAGTTCAAATCTATATGTATGATGATAATATGTAGATAATATGTATGAACATGTCGTTTGAATTGTGAACAATTATAAGTATAGTTTAGTTACGTGTCCACTACAACCTGCACAACCCAGCCATCCATTGTTTCCTCTACTTTCAAACTGTTGTAGGTAACTGCCTTTACTTCGGTGTCAAACTTATGTCGCGATAGGTCAAGAGATTCACCATAAGCGATAGCCGAGAGTGAGTAATTCCCATTCATTTCTGTAATGCCGTCTATTTTGAACTTTCCAAATACCACCCGTTCGACCTCGAATAAGTAAAGCAGTTCCGATAGCCAGTCTACAACCAATCCGTCAAGGTCTGCTGATGTGAGTTCTATTTTTTCTGAAACCTCATCCGAGATCGTGCCGGTATCAATCATCACATCGAACATGGCAACAGCAGCATTTTGGAACGCTTCTTCCAGTGTCGTGCCGTATGCCCTGAATTTCGCATCGGCTGTGTGCTCCAGATATTCATATCCTTTCGTTGGCATTGGCATAAATGTTCAAATGGATTTATTGCTACATTAAGTTATCCAAAAATAAAAAGTCACATACAAGCGGCGCATCCTTTTTTGGAAGGGGTTATAGGCTCTTCCATATATGGATGATACGCTGCAATGCTGTAATGTGGCTACCAACCGCTATTGCGATCATTACCCAACCAAGTGCTGAAAAACCTGAAATGCAAACCGGATATACAAAATATAAGATGGATGCCAATATTATCAGTATGAGCCTGTCAGCTCGTCCCATCACTCCGCCGTAGTACCTTCCGATATTGAGTGCCTGAGCCTGTGTGCCAAGATAACTGGTGAGCAAGACTCCTACAATTGCAACTACTCCGATCTTCCAGTCAACATGTCCCCCCAGGAATATGCCGCAGATGATGAATACATCTGAATATCGGTCAATCACATGATCCAAGAAATCACCTTTAGCCCCTGCGATTTTGAGATGTCTGGCCATTGAGCCGTCCATTGCATCAAGAAATGAGTTGAGAAATACAAATAGTCCTGCGATGAGCACAATTTTGGGGTTGCCGGCTGCGTAATAGAAGTATATTCCTGCCATTGCAGCAAATATGAGTGATATGATTGAAACTGCATTTGGAGATATGCCTGCTTTTGCAAATGCTTTTGCCATAGGTTCAATGAATTTTGAGGCGAATGGGCGTAGGTAATTGAAGGTCATGTGTTAATTTAGATAGTGCTTGTTTGATTTAATGTTTTTGTAAACATTACTGTTTTTTCGGTCATTTTCGCGCCATATCATACCGATATTTAATCGCGCATGAATGCTCGATCTGTGTTGTGACCACATATGCTTCTTCGAGTATCTTTCCGGTCGCGAATGTGCCGTGACTATAGATAATCGCGCCTTTGTGTTCAGCCAACGCGCGCGCGGTGTTTTTTGCAAGTTGTGGCGTACCGATGCCGCCCTTTACGATGGGGACTTCATGCAGGAAATACTGTCCCTCGCTGTCAACCGGCACGATAGAATCGGAATCGGAATCAAAATCCGCAAGCAATGACAGCGTTACTGCAAACTGGCAGTGCGCATGTATGATGGCAAGTGCGGATGTGTTCTTGTATATCTCGCGGTGCACGATGGCTTCGGATGATGCGATCATGTCAAGCCCTGATGTGCCTTCAAGTTCAACTTCGACCACGCTGTTCTCAGTGATCTCATCAAGGGCACTGCCACTTCTGGTTATAAGCATCTTGTTGCCTATCCGCACACTGATGTTGCCGAAGTGTGATTCTACAAGCCCGTGGTCAACAAGCTTTTTCCCGATCTTTGATATTTCCTGCCACATGATTATTCTGGAATAGGTTACGTCTGCCATAACATTTATTTGCTATGATTGTATCTATGAGTTGCATTCATGGCGCCTCGGTGGCTCAGCCCGGCAGAGCGAGTGATTTGTAATCACTAGGTCGCGTGTTCGAATCACGCTCGAGGCTTTTTCTTTTTTTACAATTGTTTTGTGAGTCTTGAGGTCTATACGACAACACGCCGCAGGCGGCACAGTCCACCATTAATCTGCATGTGACTATTTGTGTTTTATGAAGATGGGAGTGTAGAAGAGGGTATTGAAGAAAAAATGAAGCGTCTGCGCAGTTTGATGAACAGTTATACTCCTTCATTTCGCACTACTGCACACTTCACTCGTCCTTGCAGCGTAGGTCGTGCTAGATATCATCATTTCTCAAAGATCATCCAGGTCAAACACAACAAATCCTTTTTCCTTGAGTGCATCCTTGCCTTCTATCCTTTTTGCAACCAGACCAAAGTATTCGGTTCGTTCGTCGTTGTTCCATTGCACAAAATCTGATTTCGCCACCAGATCGTTCAGGATGCCAAGTGCGTTATTTTCACTGAGAGTTTTCCATTTGCATTCTACAAAAGCGATGTCCTTCGTATCATCGTTCAAGGCAACTATATCGACCTCATACGTGTTCTTCCCCTTTGGAGCGTCTTTAATTTTACCCCACTGCCTGCCGATCATGTTGAATGAGAATGGTAATTTCACATTGACACCAGGACTTTTGAACAGGTCTTTAACGATATTTTCAAACTCGGCACCAACAAATGTATCGAAATTATTTTCAATTATTTTGAGCACCTTGCCACTATTGCCCGATTCGATCTCGCTTTTGTTGGGGTGGACATACCTGAAATAAAATCTGAAGAAATTGTCTTTTATGTAGTATCTTGTCTTCTTGCTTCCTATCTTTTCAGTCACAGGGTGTTCTTTTCCTATGAGTTCAAGTTTCATCAGGGTTCCAACATATTTCGGAAGGTCCTTTTGCGGTATCTTTGAATAATCAGATATCTCAACAAGGCGCGTCCTGCCCTTTGCGATTGCCTCGAATATGGAGATATACAGATAATATTCTCTCAATTCCTCTTTCAATAATGTCTCCACTTCTTCATGCAGGAACTCACCTTTTGTCAGGATATGTTCATTTATGTTCTCAAATACGTCTTTTTGCGGATCGAATTCAAGAATATATAGTGGAACTCCGCCAAGAATGCTGTAAAATTCAATGCCCGTTGCAACATCGATCTCGTCATGGAATTGAGGTATATGGTGTGCTTTCAATGGTTCAAGCATCCATTGTCCCGTCCGCCTCCCATAAAGTGGTGATTTTTGAGAGAGTGTCCCCTCCACCATCATAGATATGGATGAGCCGCAAAGGATGAGCATTATGTCTTTACCTTTGAGGGATTCGTCCCATATTACCTGAAAAACTGATGGTATTGTATCATCCCGTTCTATGAGGTATGAGAATTCATCTATTACAATGATGTATTTATTATCAGAGGTATGGCGCAGGAGGTATTTTGAAAGGTCGTAGAAACTCTCCACGCGCGGAACAACATCATCGAAATGGTCGGCGGCTTTTTCGGCGAACCGTTCAAGGTTTAGCAATGTCCCCCTTTTATCACCAAGGAAATAAATCGAGTCCTTGCCTTTACAGAACTGCTTTATCAATTCGGTTTTCCCAACCCGCCTTCTGCCATAAAGGATTATTAATTGAGAGCCCCGTGAGTCGTATTTCCTCTCAAGAAACTCAAGTTCTGTTTTTCTGTTAATAAACCGGTTCATAAAGATTATCTTGTAGGTCCGGTTATTTATGGATTGTGGTTGTGAAACAACAATCTATAAATATTCTCACCACTGTTAAATTTTCATGCAATCCAACAAGTCAACCATCATCATAGCCACCGCAATCCTGATCCTCACAATCCTCAGCGCAGGATGCACCGACACAGGCGGCGCAAATCCCGAAACCACCACATACACACCACCGCAAGAGTCTCCCGAGGTTGAGGAAACAACGACGGCTGAACCTACTTGCGAGCCTACGACAACCTATTGATATGATCGCAACAATAGTAACTATATAAGTGAAGCCACATTTATGATAATCATAAAACACGATTTGGATTTGAATAAATGGATAAAATAATATTGATTGGTGTTGACGAAATAATCGAGATTAATAAAATATTAGGCGGCGGGGTGCTTAATAGGAGTAATCTTAATTTTCTGGTTGCACAGATCGAAGCAAAATACAAAGATCAAGACTTCAAAAGACAGATCGTAAAAATCGGGGCGATTACATGGATGTCACTGATACAAGGTCATTCGTTTATTGATGGTAACAAAAGAACAGCAACAGAGACAATGCAGATGTTTTTTGACAAAAACGGATATTATCTAGAAACATCAACGGCTGGTCTCGTATATACATCCTTGAAAATAGCGAACAATGAAATAATATATGAAGACCTCATTGATTGGATATATACAAGGCTGAAGAAGGTATTGATATGAAAGATGATACAGTAACAAGATATGTGCTCAGTGATGGCAAGATCACAGAGATTAAGATTCCAAGGTCTGAATCAATGAATGATATTACAAGAACTTTGGAAAAGGATAAGGATTTTCTAGACATAATGGCGAAAATGTAACTAT
>JAUWBW010000244.1 GCA_030609665.1 Methanosarcinaceae archaeon
TACCGCCTAATTGGTAAAGTATTATGAATGATAAATCACAACAATCTGTAGCGAACTCACTGGAAGCAGAACAAAACCTCTTGCCATACATGCCCTATTTACTTCAGGATTTATGGGCCTTTGGTAGTTCGGTCAATCAAATCCTTGATTTGATCGGCACCCTTCCTTTATCTTCAGATTCAACAAAAGTTTTGGATCTCGGTTGCGGCAAAGGCGCAGTCTCTATTCGGATCGCTTCGAAGCTTAGATTCGACGTAGTAGGTGTTGATGCAATGTCTGAATTTCTTAAAGACGCACAGAGAAAGTCGTCTGAATATCAAGTATCCGATTTGTGCTGTTTTATTGAGAGGGATATTCTTACTTATGTAACGAATGAACATAACTTTGATATAGTTATTCTTGCCTCTTTAGGTGGAATATTTGGAAGTAATAAAAAAACAATTGAAAATTTACGCACACAGATCAGACCTGGCGGGTATATGATTATTGATGATGGATATTTAAAGAAGAGAGAAGTTCTAAGCCGAAAAGGGTATGAGCATTACCGAAATTATGAAAAAACCGTTCAAGAATTAACATTTTTCAATGATCGTTTATTTACTGAGATTTCTACAACAGAAGTCAGTAGAAAAACAAATGATGAATATTTGAAAGTAATCGACAATAGATGTATGAAACTTATCAGTCAATATCCTGAGCTCGAAAAGGACATAAAGAATTATTTAGATCTTCAAAGGGAAGAATGTGATATTATAAATAGTGAACTTGAAGGCATGATCTGGGTATTGAAAAAAGCGGCGGCATAAAACGTCAATACAGTTGAACAAAAACGTGTGCGGGTCGCATGTCAGTTCGTTATGCCGGGCACGGCTGCTGGCTGCTCGAAGTTACTGGCCACATTGTTTTTGTCACCTGATAGGCCACCGCTTAGTTGCTTTATAATGGGATTTACACGAAAATGGAATAATGATTGAAGAAGGAGGCCCCAAAATGGCAACAAAAGCCCCCAAAGCTACATGTTTATTGTGCAAATCAAAATACACCGAAACGGGCATGACGAAACATTTACAATCGTGCCTCCCAAAAAGTCTGGAAAATCAACAGAATCATCAGAAATTTAAGTCACAGCCTTTTTTCCATATCTTGGTCAAAGGTTCTTATTCGCCCGAATACTGGTTGCATTTGAAGGTATCCAGCAACTCCAAATTGGAGCAATTAGATCAATTTTTGAGGGATATCTGGCTTGAATGTTGCGGACATATGAGCGCGTTTAGCTATAGAAGAAATGAATTGAAAATGGGACGAAAACTTAAGGATGTACTGAGTCCGGGGATGGAGTTGCTGCATGAATATGATTTTGGCAGTACTACAGAGCTGTTGGTTAAGGTACTCGCAGAATATGAGGGCCCCATGGAGAAAAACAAATCTGTTGAAATTATAGCAAGGAATGAAGCTCCTGAAATTCCGTGCGACGAATGCGGAAAAGCTCCTGCTGTGCAGATTTGTACTGAGTGCCAGTGTGATGGATCAGGGTGGTTGTGTGAAGCATGTGCTGAAGAGCATGAATGTGGTGAAGAAATGATGTTGCCTGTTGTGAATTCTCCAAGAACAGGTGTCTGCGGATATGCAGGATAGGTGGAAGTACGGCCAGCATAACCTGTCATTTCACACGGATGGCTGAAAGCCGGCGCATTTTGGTAGGCTTTAATTGTCAACGAATTCAGTATAATTTTGAGCGTTCTTGGCATTTGCCCGCCGCCGGTTAACTTCATATTGATTTTTTTAGGAGGAGATGACATGGAAGAAAAAGCAAAGATTGGTATAATCATCTGTGACCGCTACCGTAGGTGTGCAGGCGGAAAGTGCTTCAGATCATTGCGGAACAGAGAAGGCGCGTTTATCAGGTACAAGAATATGGAAGTTGAAGTTGTCGGGTATACCACATGCGAGGGGTGTCCTGGTGGCAATGTTGAATATGCTGTGGAGGAAATGAAGGGAAACGGAGCAGAGGCGATACATCTTGCTACTGGATTAGTTGTTGGCTATCCTCCATGTCCTCATATCACCTATTTTCATGACTTTATCAAATCAAAATATGGCCTTGAAGTCGTTTATGGCACTCATCCTATACCTCAAAAATACCTTAATATGCACGATCAGTTGGGAACATGGGATGATCCCGAGTGGCAAAAAATTATTCAACCAACATTAGTGGATAAGGAAACTCGTTTATCCTATGACTAACAAACAAGTGCATAAATTCAATCGTCAGAATCATGACAGAGGGCGGTCTAGTCGTTCCATCTGACCGCTGTTCCGCTGGTCCTTCACACCGGCAGGTAAACTCCAACGAAACCTGCACTGAATTCTGGTACGGCAATAAAATCTAATACTTGAATTTTGCACGAAATTAACCCATGCGAACAAGGAGTAGAAATTTTTTCATCTCATACTCTTCATGTTCGTATCAAATCGACAATGCAGACACTGTGGTTTTAGTTTCCCCGGATCATTATCTTGGTTCCCTCCTTGAATATAACCTCCATCTTATTGGGCTGAATAAGTTTTGTGATAAGCCCCAGGCCGAACGTTTTGTGGTCAGTCTT
>JAUWBW010000005.1 GCA_030609665.1 Methanosarcinaceae archaeon
CAGTGAAATTGCTACATGGAACAGTGCAAAAGTTTCGGCTAATGCTACATCACTGCCCAAAAAAGTCCATGCACCTGTTATGGCATCAGGTCTGAAACCTTCTGCCATAAAACCTGTTACTGTGATGAACAGTGTACCCAGGACAAGTACCCAGTCAAATATTTGAGTACGTTTAACAACATCTGAAATTGCCAGTCGTCTTGCAATCGCAATGAAAAGTCCTATTAATAACATATATCCAAGCACTTCATTACCAAAGTCAAGGCTGCCTCTTATTGCCACCAGGTCGAAATGTCCGATTCCGATCTCATGCAGCACTTCAAATCCTGCAAAGACCAATGAAAGAATGAACATACCGATCCATCCTACGAATATCAGCATATGCATCACCCATCTAAACGGGCTGCGTCTGAGTATTCTACGCTGCAATAAGATATCCAGTATTATTGTGCTTGTAAGGCTTTGCCTTTTATGGTGTCCCAATTTTTCATGGTTAATAGATTTTAAAAATATCTTCAAGAAATTAGACGCACTTCCGCCGCCCCATTTTTGCATATTCAGATACATTCCTAATAAAAATATTAGAATTGCGATCATTGCAATTCCTATCATCATATAAAATGAAGGTATTCCCGAATAATAACTAAACTCAGCCATTGAATGTTTTCCTCCTCAATGTGAAATTTTTAATAAATCTCATCAAATTAACAAGTAGAATCTATATTAATGATTCTATGCAAATCGAATTATCTTGGTATTTACCTTATATATATGTTGCGTATTTTTTAACACTGATTTTCATCAAGTGTTTATGCCACATAATTGATCTGTGATAGTTTTGAAGTTTCCGGGAATGGTGCCGCTAATATCAGTTCATACAATCCGGTTTGTAAAATATATGGTATGAAGTAGTATATTTCCCCTACCTGACATTCGAATTTGTGGCTCTCAAGTTGTTCGAAATCTATTGCTGTAGATATTTGTGGCAGAAGCGTGTTCCTTTTTGTAAGGCCAATATTTTAATGATCCGTGAATGGAACATATTCTAAAGTTATATTGTCTGAAAAACAGTGCTGGTAGTCAGGTTTTGGTGTAAAAATTGTGGAGTTTTCGGTGGTACATAAACGGCTGGCGAAAATCGGTATTTAATATGGTCAAATACCACCTTGATACGTATTATAGTTAAAAACCAAACAATCTTAACTAATAAAATGCAAATTCCAGCAAGTGATAAGCAATAAACCACGGAGGGCATAGAGAGTAAAATCAGACACATGATCTGTGTTTCTCTGTGTCTCTCGTGGTTAAATTACAGTTGTCGAAAGATCAAAGTGTTAAGACATTAGTATCAAATGTTAGGTTCTTGATCATATACCAAAAACGTATATTCGATTTACAATCTGACTTCTTCTTTGAACTTGTCAAGACCGATCTCATCGATCATCTTGCCAAGGCGCTGTTTCTTGGTGTGGGTCTTATAATAGCTGATGATGTTGTCCACAGCGTCCAGTACCTCGTCCTCAGAAAGTTCTTCAGCAACAACATCTGCAAGTCTTGGTTTGAGTCCAGCGGTGCCGCCCACCATCAATGTATATCCTTTTGGCGTACCCATGATACCAATGTCCTTGATAGCAGGTTCTGAACACGAGTTCATACAACCGGACACTCCCATCTTGAGTTTTGACGGCAGTTCCATTCCATGGTAGATTTCATCAAGTTTTAATCCAAGCCCAACAGCATCCTGCTGACCACGTTTGCAGAAAGTTGTACCCGGGCATATCTTCACACTCCTTACACACAGACCGATTGCTGCTGCAGGTTTCATGTCAAGGTCTGCCCATACATTGTCCAGATCATCTTCCTTGAGTCCAACAATAGCCATTCGCTGTGCTGATGTTAATTTAATTGCAGCAGCATTGTATTTTTCTGCGACATCTGCAATCTTACGAAGCGTGTCTGGTGATACGATACCACCAGGAATCTGAGGTGCAATGCCGTATGTTTCCTTATCTCGCTGAAGGATCGCTGCCTTTTCAGGTAAATCTTTTGTCAAATATATCCACTCCTTGTTCCATTTAATGATAGTTAATTGATGATCTATTACTACATCCGGTCAAGTATTCCCTTAAGACCTGCCTTGTGGCGTGCCTCATCAAGAGATGCCCTGTCAAAGAACAATGCAGCTTCTGTATTGCCCTCTTTTCTTGCAAGATCTGCAGCCTCTGCTTTCTCAATTTCAGCCATAGTTTCACCCTCAAGCATCATCTCAAGGTTTGATCTTGTATCGCTTTTGATAGCCCCGATTATCTCGGCAACTTCTGCAGCATGCCATGCCTCATCCATTGCGATCTGGCGAAGATATGTTGCCACATCGGAACGTCCTTCTCTCTCTGCAAGTTTTGACATTGCAAGATACCAACCGACCTCGGTTGTTTCCCCTTTAAATGTGTTCTCAAGAATCGTTTCCAAACTCATTTCATTACACCTCACTAATCTATTAAAAGTGCCTGAGCACCTGAATATTTGATTTGTTCGTATGTTATATAACAATATTGTATATTGTAATTTTATAATTTTTGTATGCATATTATTTGTATAATGGCGTACAACAAACGTGATAATAATGAAAATATACATAGACGAAAACAAATGCACAGGCTGCGGTGCATGTCGGAGGGCCTGCCCGAAAGGTCCAAGGATATATTCGATCGAAGACCGAAACGGCAAACCCAAAGCCGTGGTGGTTGACCCAAGTTATTGTCTTGGGTGTCGAATGTGTACAACGGTTTGTATGGCGGATGCTATTACACTTGTTAATTAGGGAAAAATCCACATGTTCCTCCAATTAATATTTAAAACGGATGTGAAAAATGTCGCTTGATGTTAGAATTGTACTGGTTGAACCATTGTACCAGGGAAATGTGGGTTCAGTCACACGCGTGATGAAGAACTTTGGTTTTTCCGACCTTGTGCTTGTAAACCCATGCAAACTCGAAGGAGAAGCACGCGCTATGTCGGCGCATGCACGTGATATACTAAAAAGCGCGCGCATTGTATCCACATTTACCGAAGCCATTGAGGGCGCAAATATCGTAATTGGTACAACAGGCATTACCGGTTCGAAAATTTACGAACACATACGTATGCCTTTCTATGTACCGCGTGAACTCAAAGAAAAACTCGCAGGAATGGACGGAACGGTTGCAATCCTTTTCGGGCGTGAAGATCAGGGATTCAATAACGATGAACTGAAAGGCTGTGACATGATACTCACAATACCGACATCTGACATCTATCCAATAATGAACCTATCACATGCCGTTGGTATTGTGCTGTATGAGATGAGCGATATTGAGGCAGGCGACAGACCACTTGCCGAAGGGTTTGACCTTGGGCTTTTGCATGAGCATCTGGAGGAGTTGATGGAGGATATAGAGTATCCGGCCCATAAGAAAGACAAGACCATGTTGATGTTTAAAAGGATATTTGGACGTGCGCAGTTGATTCCGAGGGAAGTGCAGACACTGCGCGGGGTTATTAGGAGGATTCAACGGAAGATGTAGGTAATACGTTTTTCAAGTCGGATGGTTGACTAAATAGATTTATTATATATTGGCATGTACCAATAAACAGTGTAAAAGTATCAAGTGTGATGAAATGGAAATAGAGTTTAGAAATGAGGATATCTCTTTCAAAAAAGAAATCTCCGTGTTGGATGACTTCACCCTTCATTTTACAGAGATACTCACAAAACATGAGGTTAAATATGTAATTGTTTCGGGGTACGTTGCGATTCTGTTTGGTCGAAGTAGAATGAGTGAAGATGTGGATATTCTAATAGAACCTATTTCACATGATGAATTCTTGAAATTGTGGTCAGAATTAGAACAGACGTATGAATGTTTGATTACGAGTAATCCAGATGACGCATATCATGGATATCTTGAAAATCATAATGCTATCAGGTTTGCTCAAAAAGGTAATTTCATCCCAAATATGAAAATGAAATTCGTAAAAAATGACCTTGATAGATATTCTATGAAAAAACGAAAACATGTGAAATTGAATGACAGGTCGTTATTTATTTCACCTCTTGAACTCCAGATACCATATAAACTGTTTCTTGGGTCAAAAAAGGATGTTGAAGATGCCAGATTTTTGTTTAAATTGTTCAAAGATGAACTCGACCTTGAAGTGTTGAACATGTTTTTGGATGAACTGGATATTCCAGATGAGTGCATTGAAAAATATTTGGGAGACGTAATATGAAAATCGATCTGGATGAATTAAGAAAAGATAAAGAAAACAATTTCAAAGAACGACTTGAATTTATTGACCGATACGTTGAGTGGCTTAAAAGCACGCCAAATAAAGTATGGTCAAAGCAGCACAAAGAATTCATTAACAGTGCGTACCAGAATCGAAATATTCAAAAGTAACCAATTCTCCACCATCATTCGAAACATTGATATGCATTCAACCCTGTTTTGAATTCCCTTAAAATTCATCTTTATCATTCTACTACATTACAACTTTGTGAATACCATGGCTGACGGAAAATGGGATGAAAAATTCAAGGCGTTTTTAAAGCAATATTACTGGGAAGACATACTTCATCTTGGAAATGAATACCCGGAACAGCGCAGCATAGTTGTTGATTTTTCAGACCTTGAGATATTTGACCGTGAACTTGCAGATGAACTGCTTGAACATCCCGATGAGGTTATACCTTCAGCTGAAAATGCACTCCAGCAGATCGATCTGCCGATCGATAAAACACTTGATGATGTACATGTGCAGTTCATCAAAATACCAAACAAGATTCCCATTCGAGATATTCGGAGCAAGAACCTTTTGAAATTCATTGCAATTGAGGGAATGGTACGCAAAGCCACCGAAGTCAGACCTAAGATAATAGATGCAGCCTTTTTGTGCATGCGATGCGAAAACGTAACACATAGACCACAGACAGAAAATAAGTTCGATGAACCAAAATTCTGTGAAAGCGATACATGCGGCAAGAGTGGTCCTTTTAAGATACTTATCGATCAATCCACATTCCTAGATTCCCAGAAACTACAGGTGCAAGAATCTCCGGAGAACCTCAAAGGAGGAACACAGCCGCAGAGTCTGGATATTGATGTGGACGATGAACTTGCAGGCCATGCAACTCCCGGAATCAGGCTGATAATAAACGGCATACTACGGTCACACCAGCGGACACTGCGTGAAGGAAAATCCACGACCTACGACCTTGTACTCCATGCAAATTCGATTGAATATATTGATACCGAGTTCGATGAACTTGATATCTCACCCGAAGATGAGGAAGAGATACTAAAACTCAGCCGTGACCCTGAAATTTACAATAATATCATCAAATCCATCGCACCATCAATTTACGGATACGAAGACATTAAAGAAGCACTTGTAATGCAACTGTTTTCAGGTGTGCCAAAGAACCTGCCTGATGGTTCCAGAGTTCGCGGCGATATCCATATGCTGCTTGTTGGTGATCCGGGTATCGCAAAAAGCCAGCTGCTGCGTTATATGGTCAAACTCGCACCGCGCGGTGTGTTCGCATCAGGAAAAAGCGCATCATCAAGTGGCCTGACCGCTGCGGCAGTGAAAGATGATCTTGGGGACGGACGCTGGACACTTGAAGCGGGTGCTCTTGTCATGGCTGACATGGGTATTGCCGCAATTGACGAGATGGATAAAATGCGCACTGAGGACAAAAGCGCACTCCACGAAGCAATGGAACAGCAAACCATAAGTGTTGCAAAAGCAGGCATCATAGCCACATTAAAATCAAGATGTGCACTGCTTGGTGCCGCGAATCCAAAATACGGACGATTTGACCGCTACGAGGGAATCGCACAGCAGATCAATATGCCACCGGCACTGATGTCAAGGTTCGACCTGATCTTTGTGTTGCTGGATACGCCTGATGAGACAAAGGACATGAAGATCGCACAGCATATTTTAAAGGCACATCATGCCGGTGAGATGTCAGAACAGAGGATCAATGTACCCCATACAGAGATCACACAGGAGGATGTGGATTCAAAGATGGAGATTATACTGCCAAAAATTGATCCTGACATAATGCGAAAGTATGTGGCATACGCTCGTAAAAATATTTATCCCATTATGGAAAAGGAAGCTCATGAGCATCTTCTTGATTTTTACATGGATCTTCGTAAAATGGGAGAGGGTAAAGACGCTCCGGTACCTGTTACTGCGAGACAACTCGAAGCGCTGGTAAGGCTTTCAGAAGCAAGTGCACGTGTAAGGCTTAGTAATGTCGCGACGATCGATGATGCAAGACGGACAACCCAAATCGTACATTCGTGTTTAAAGCAGGTCGGCGTTGATCCTGACACAGGTGCATTTGATGTCGATGTACTGACAACGGGTACAAGCAAGAGTCAGCGCGACAAGATCAAAATAATGAAAGATATTATCAGAATGGTAGGAGAGCGCCATTCCGGCGGCAAAGCTCCGCTTGATGAGATATATACTGAAGCTGAAGCCGAACAGATCGACAGGGAACATGCCGAGGAACTTATTTCAAAGATGCGGCGCACAGGGGACGTGCTGTCACCTGATAATGCTCACCTCAGGTTAATCAGATAGAGAGGATACATAACATGTACCTGAAAATTCACAAATCCGGAAACGAAATTATAGTTGCTGTGTGTGACAAAGATGTACTTGGGAAAAAGCTTAAACATGGTAATGTCAATGTGGAGATATCAGAAGGGTTCTATAAAGGAGATATTGCATCCGAAGAACAGGTGATCGAGGCTTTGGCAAATGCCATGACTGCAAACCTTTTTGGTGAAAGGACCATTGCATGCGCCATAAATTGTGGTGCAGTTGATGCTGAATGTGTGGTAGTTATCGATGGTGTGAAGCATGCACAGATATTCCATCTTTAAATTAATTATTTAGATTAATTGAAATTCAAATTTTAAGTTATAAGTTTATTAATTATGAAATCATCGAAATGGTGGCTAAATAAGTGACTGGCGAAAATGTTGAGATACATACTCTTGAAAGAAAAGACCTTATAGCTGGTGTGATCGCAAAACACAAGCGGTTTATTGAGGAATATGCAGAAGAATTCAAAGAACTTGATGGGAAAGTTGCATCGTTGAACGAGCAAGCCGATTCCGCAAAAGCGAACAAGGAATCAGTAATAGAGCGCTTTGATATACTAAAAGAAAAACGCCAGCAATTGTACCATCAGGCAGAGAACCTTCTTGGTGATTTCTTTTCATTTGATGACATTGCAGCGGATGACAACAAACTCATTCATTCCATCAATGACGGGTTCGTAAAGATCAAGCCATCTACAACGCTTGCAGACGAAAAGCAGATAGTTGACGAGATCTCAGGCAAACTCTCACAAATGTCATCCGATAAAGAAGACTCAAAAGGACTTGTTTTGCAGATTAAAGCAAGAGTTGACGAAGCCCTTGCTTCAAGTATTGAATTTGACTCAATTACAGGGTCTGATAAGGAATACAGTGATTCGTTCTTTAAGTTGAATTCAGAACTAAAAGAGGTGTTACCACGCCATGGCTGGCTTAAGAGCAGGATTGAAAGCCACAGCAAGGGACTTAAATATTGGGAAGATACAGCCAGTGGAAAAGTCGTTACAGTTGACGAGGCAGTTGAACAGGACAAGGTGGTGGAAGCATGACTGATGTTTCACAAATGACAGAGCGGGAATTAAAGGAAAAGGTCAACAGGATCAGGACCCAGATCGACCAAAATGAAAGGTCTTTGAAGTCGATCTTCAGGGAATTAAAACTGCACCGGACGGATACCACCGACCTGAAAGAGAAACGAGATGCTCTCAACTCTCAAGTTAAGGAACTTGTTCCAAAAGCACGCGACCACAAGTCAAAACGTGACGAGGCAAATAAAAAGATCGCTGCCCTCAAAACAGAACGAAGCGGCATACAGGCAGCGACACAAAAAGTGGTTGATGAGATATCCCAGATGAAAACAAAGCGGGATGACCTTAACAAACTTTCAAAGGGTAGCGTGGAATCATTGTCAAAAGCCTATGCTGAAGAACTTGACAAATTGTTGAATGCTGATATTCCACTCAAACATGAGATCGATATCATTGAAAGATTGACCCAACTTGAAGAGCGACTTGGTGCTGCATTTAGTGCAAATGAGGTTCACCAGAAGATCATCGGATCATATGAAAGTTCAAAAGGCATATATGACACAGGTGATAATGTGAGCGAACAGATACGGTCGCTTGCAAAGGAATCACAAGTACATCATCTTGAGATGCTTGAAGTGTACAAGACCATTGATGAACTTCGAAAAGAAGCCGATATGTACCACGCACAGATAAAGGAGAAATATTCTGCATCCGCCCCACTGCGAGCAAAGATCGATCCTTTGAAAGCAAAGATCGAACAACTTCGTGAAGAGCTCAAGACATACCTTGATAGATCAAAGGAAATGCAACTTGTAAAGGACGAGAAAAAGCAGGATGAGCAACATGTTGTTGCAAAGGAAAAGTTGAACAAGACCGGACGCTTGAGTCTTCAGGACCTGAAGGTTTTGATGGATAAAGGGGATATCAAATTCTAGTTTGTTCGGTTTTTGTACAAATTTTATTGTATGTTTGAGTCAAGACACCAGTGTACATGGTGTCTATCTTTTTTTTCGAATCGGTTTAATTGAAATAAAAACAATTTAACCGCCGCATCCCTCCGTCACCGATTAGCAGCAGGCTCATATATGACGGATTAATTGTTTTCTGTTTTTTAGGGTTAGTGGTCAGGGGATACGCCGCCTACGGCGGATTGAATCGCCCTTAAAACTAACTAATCAAATGCTTTTTTAAACGGCCTATCGGTTCTTTTTTTGCCGTATCTTAAAGATCGCCACAGCAGACATACACAAAAAGAACAACGCTGCACCAAATCCATCGGTATTTTCTGTTACATCGCCATTCGGTGAATTTGAATTGTTCACGGACTCATTTGAATTGCCAATCGACCCTGGGTCTTGTGTCATATCAGGCTCAGGGAGTGTTGGATCAAGATACTGATAAACAGGCTTGAATGTAACAAGTCCGCCATCAGACCCTGAATATATTGTATCGACGGTGATATTGAATATCTCCTTTGAATTGCTGGCATATACAAAATATTCACCTTCGCGCATGATCGTGTCATCCATGCTTTCGCCATTGAGTAAAAGTTCGATCCATACTTTATCCCCCCCTTGACTTGAACTTAGACCTTTGAAAACAAGTTCGTACCCCTGATAGAACGACCAGCTGTTCCCTATTGTTAGGTACATCCCACTGCCGTCTACCAACACATCATCATTTTCCAACGCGCTTGCAGATGTTGAAAAACATGTAAATGACACTAATATGAACACAAGTATAATTACAATTTTTCCAAAGATCCGTGTTTCCGTTTTGTTGTACATCAAACCTTACCCGATCTTATTTTGCTCGTGTATAGATGCATAGACCAGCCATTACGTTTTCACGCTTGCCATCTGCATCTTCAACAACAAGCGCACCATTTTCCGTCATTCCAACAGCTTTGCCCTCGATCATTTTGGAAGGTGTTGTTACAGTGACCTGCCGACCGATGGTGTTTGAGAGGGATGTCCATTCATCGAGAATACCCGAAAACGGCTGTGTCCTGAACCGAATATATTCCTGCTCCAGATCAAAGAGCACATCCTGTATAAATGAGACGCGGTCGATGGGTTCTCCAAGTTCTGACAAGAGCGTGGTGGCAATACCCCTTACGTCATCACTAAACTCATCCATATCTACATTTGCATTGATTCCAATACCGACCACAATGTAGTCCACCTGTTCCATCTCTGCATTGACTTCGGTCAGGATGCCGCATACTTTTTTGCCATTGATCAGTATGTCGTTTGGCCATTTGATACGTGCATCCACACCAAGTTTTCGCATGGCTTTTGAGATCGCGACTCCTGCAACCAGTGTTAATCTTGATGCATGTGCAAGTGAGATAGTGGGTTTGAGGATGACAGACATCCATATTCCACCACGGGGTGAGAGCCACTCACGCCCCAACCGACCTCGTCCCCCTTTTTGCACTTCGGCGACTACAATTGTGCCATCATCTGCGTCGTGTGCCAGTTCTTTTGCTGTGATGTTGGTAGATGTTAATTCATCAAAGTAATGGATCTGCTGCCCTATAAGACTTGATCTGAGTCCCATACGGATCGTATCGGGGTAAAGTCGATCAGGCGCGGATTTCAATGTATATCCTATCTTGGGGGATGATTCGATCTCGTAGCCATCTTTCGCAAGGGATCTTATGTATTTCCAGATCATAGTTCTGGATATTCCAAGTCGGTTGCCCAGTTCTTCACCGGATACTGCTTTTCCTCCAGATGCTTTAAGGATCTTGATTATTTCCAGTCTTTTGTTGCTCACAAATATCCCACCACTGCTACTATATGTATGGCTTCTGATTTGAAGGTTATTATAGATGTGTGTGGTAGACGGCAGATAGTTTTTAATACAGATAAAAAACCAAACAATGTAAACTAATGTCATGCGAATTACAATAAATTAGGGTCTCGAACCGCAGAGGGCGCATACCTGCTCTGCATTTTGTTGCCTGACAGTTCAAATAGTAACTTTTCATTCTCCCTGAGGTCTTCAACCACAAGCCCGCCCTTGTCCCAGATCGTCACTGTTCCTGCGCCGTAGTGCCCTTTTGGGATCTCCCCTTCGAAGTCTGCGTATTCAAGCGTGTGGTCTTTTGTCTGGATCGCGAGCTGTTTTATGTCGGGTTCGGTGGGCGGTGTTTTTGGTTGGGAGGAACTTTTGAGGACGCCGTTGATCTCAAGTTTGGGGGTGTAGTGGTGGTGGAAGGAGCTGTGTTCTTGTGGGACGAATATTTGCGATTTCCAGATGTGAGTGTCCTATGTGGTTAGAATTGCACTCGCAAGAGGTTACACTTATTTTTTTATAATGATTATCTATGTCTACCTGCAGTTCTAAATTATACTTGCGGAGTGGTATAAAACCAGTCATATTAGTAAACTACTTATATATTACTTTACTATTTTGATGGTAATGGATTTTAAACTCACAAAATTTGAATTGCAGATAATATCACATATTGATGATTCTCCTTCTATTGGCGAACTTGCCAATCGCATTGGCGTTACTAAAGGATATACCTCAAGATTAGTGGCATCATTGGTTAAAAAGGGGTTTGTGGATATCTCAACCAATGGTGTCTCAAAGAATGTGGGTCTATCAAACAATCCGCATGCTGTGAAACTTAAGAATATCCTGCATAAACGAAGTTATATGCCTCTTTCTGAATTCTTGCAGGGATCAAGCATACAGGTCATGGCTGTACTATCGACTGGAGAGGCTGACTTTGCACGCTTGCTTGATGAGAGTGAGTTATCGGAGGCAACACTCCGCCGTATTATCAAAAAGTTCAAAAGTTATGCTGTGCTGGTTTGCCGGAATAAAAAATACGAGATTCCGCAGGACCTGATAGACATCAAGGATTTCATGAAGGATTATTGTTCTTACATTGGTGTTTTAAAACTGCGGGATATCTCACTACAGGGACGATTCATTATACCTCATGGTTTTGAGTTTCTTTTCACTTCAGACAATAAAATCATGTGCGAAAAGGTAAGATCGACCGGGCTAAGTGCAATGTCTGACACGATCCCGCTTATGTTGGCTGAGAATCAGTATTTCTATTCATCAAGAACGCTATCAAATGAAGAATTTGCGGTTCATGCAATTGTTGCTGATCCATATAGTAAAAGGAACCTGACTTATGTCATTCTGTACATTTTAAAAGTAAAAAATGACAAGAACCGATTTGTTACAATTTCAGATCAGTATGGCATTACTGATATTTCAAGAAGTATATTAAATATGTTAGACACAGGGAAACAGTCTGAGGAAATATTTATGCCTTCACCATCGTATATTAAACAAAAGGCTGCGGAGTACAATATTATATGGCAAGAATAGGATTTAATGATGAGTATGTGTCCGGTGAATTGGAAAAGGTAGGCAATGTTTTGACAGTGCCAATCAATTTGTATCTAATAGGCGGCGCTGCTATGATTAAATATGGATTAAAGGCAGCTACTAAGGACATCGATGTTCTGTTCTCAACACAAAGGGAGGCTGTGGAATTGGTAAATGCCCTTATGAAAGTTGAATATCATCAGATACAAAGTGGCAGGCTTGCACCGGAATATAAGATGATGTCTGCGACCCGGATAGTTGAAAACCATGACGGGTTCAGATGGGATATTTTCCATGAATATGTATGCAAAAAACTTAGATTATCTCCCGGTATGATCAAGCGGGCTAAACCTTTTGTCAAAACTGGATTATTGAATGTCAGGATTATCTCAAAAGAAGATATTTTCCTTTTAAAAAGCGTTACTGAACGGGATGACGATGAGGATGATCTCTTACTGTTGGCAAGATCGGGCCTTGATTGGGAAGCAATTTTAAACGAATGTATTGGTCAATCAAGGTGTGATATGATGTGTGAGATCGATCTTTATGACAAGTTGGATAAATTACGGACTTCCTATGGTCTTGAAACCCCGATAAGTGATCGTATTTCAACGATATCATATGAACAAATGGATAGATGGTTTGAGGATACGATCTACATAGAATTGAATGTTAATCCCATGAAATTGGCTGATCTGCTAGAAAGATTCAGATGCGACGAAGGAATTTTGTTACCTACTCTTGCTAATTTGGAACGATTGGGTAGGATCGAAAAAATAAATGATAAGTATACAATTAAATGACATTTTGAGTAACTGAATTAGAGGTGCACTGCGCCCGCCTCCTTTTTCCACTCCCAAAATCCAGTTTTGATGAGTGCATACCTGCCCTGCATTTTGTTACCTGATAGTTCGAATAGTATCTTCTCATTCTCCCTGAGGTCTTCAACCACAAGCCTGCCCTTGTCCCATATCGTTACCATCCCTGCGCCGTATTGCCCCTGTGGTATCTCGCCCTCGAAGTCTGCGTATTCAAGCGCGTGGTCTTCTGTCTGGATCGCGAGCCGTTTGATGCCTAATTCTGTGGGCGGTGTTTTTGGGAGCGCGAAACTTTTGAAGACTCCGTTTATCTCAAGCCTGAGGTCGTAGTGGTGGTGTGATGCATTGTGTTATTGGGTTACGAATATTTGGGGCGTTGGTTGGTTAATTGTTCGCCGGGCGGACGGCGCTTTGCTATTGTATTGTATTTATTGAACATGGTCAGAAGTGTTTAATAGTTTAAGATGAAATTACGTTGTATGGAAACTCATATTGAATCTAACAAAATCTGGCTTTACAAAGATGAATATGATGATATGATTGAATACATTGATCGTTTGACAGAAACGATTAATGTTCTCTCCGAGAAGAGGACCATAACAGCAGTCAAACAAGCTCTTAACAGGATTAATTCCGGCGAGTACCTCACAAAAGATGACATGGTGTTTGATTGATGTATATTTTGCTATTTGATCAAAAATTCAAAACTGATCTGAAAAAACTCGATAAATCGGTGAGAGACAGGATTCTAAAAAAGGTTTTTCAACTCGAAAAATATCCTGAACTGGGAAAACATCTGATTGCTATCGATCTCTGGAGTCTGAGAATTGGAAAATATAGAGTACTATACACAATCAAAAAGAATGAGCTTCAAGTTCTTGTTTTAACAGTCGATCATCGCAGTAAAGTTTACGAAGATATATAGTTGGGGAAAACTATGAGTGTGTGCAATTAATTTTAATTTTTCCAGACGCAGATTAACACTGATACACTCACTTCCTTCGGAGTTGAGTGCCTGCTACGCCCGATGGGCGTGCAGGGCACAGAGTTGTGAAACGGCATGCAAGCCGCCCCCTGAGCTCTTCAACCACAAGCCCGCCCCGATCCCAGATCGTCACTGTTCCTGCGCCGTAGTGCCCTTGTGGTATCTCACCCTCGAAGTCTGCGTATTCGAGTGGGTGATCTTCTGTCTGGATCGCGAGCCGTTTGATGCCGGGTTTTGTGGGCTGTGTTTTTGGGAGCGCGAAACTTTTGAGGACTCCGCCGATCTCAAGCCTGAGGTCGTAGTGGTGGTGTGATGCGTTGTGTTCTTGTATGACGAATATTTGGGGCATGGTTGGTGTTTGTTTTTGAGTATCGTTTTTATGATTTTAGCTTACTATTAGATGCATTTGCTATTTGGTCGCCTTCTTTATTTACTCGCCTCTCTAGTTTCTTTATATCTTCTTCAGGAGGAATATTTTCAGGAATGATATTATTATTTGTAAGCACTTGCCGGATTTCTGTATTGTTTTTTACATGCTCATGTGTAATTTCAGGCTCCCCTTGTATATTATTTGTTCTAACATTGAAATTTGTAATCTCTGTTGCGAAGTTTTTAGCACTTATTGTTACAGTTGGGAGAAAATCTGCCATCGGCCTATTATTTGGAATATTCATTTTCATTTTTACCTTATGAGTTGTGAGCCCTCCAAATAACGCATAGTCGCCTTTACTCCTGATTCTTGCAAATCCGCTTTCGTCAACTCCCCGTTCATAAATTAGTTCAGAGAGTTCGGTTTCAGAACTTATTAGCTTTTTTCTTGCTTTAAGTCGTTCAGATAAAGCAATTCTTTCTTCGATTAATTCCTGTTTTCGAGTTTGTATTGCAAAATAACTCTGTGCAAATGCAATTTCCTGTTTTCTTGGATCGCCGTTTTGTGCTATCAGATAACATGCATAACGGGTAAGCATGATGTCTTCTATTTCACGTTCTGCCTCTGAGCCAATAGTAACCATTTTCCTGACATCAGGAAAATGGTCTAACATATTTTGATTTGCATTTATACAAGATTCTTTTGCTTTTTCAACAACCTTTGCAAAATTTTCCCATTTGGAATATCCTAAAAGTTTCTGCAAATCCCTTGCAAACCAGAACTCGATTCCATCTTCTTCATAAGCATAGTCTTCGAATCTTTTGGATAATTTAGTAATAATCTGTTTTTGCATCAGATCACCTTAACATTCATATTTGGCAATTTCAGTTGTACGATTTTATCGTACAACTGAAAAACAACAAGTGCATCTTTTAAATCCATCTCATCTCCCCTCATTGAACTCCTCGACCATCATTATCTCTTCGGTGGTCAGGCCGTAGAGTTTGTAGACGAGCCGGTTTTCATTAGTTTTTCTTAAACATAATTGTTTTTTTTGTATATATATCAAAGCCAAGCAGGGTGAAAGTGTTTGTTTATCTATAAAATAAACCCTGCATGTGATATTTGTTTGAGTGCTGGGCGGCACTTTCTAATATCCAGTTATTCAAATGAAGATGGAACAAAAATTCAACCGCAGAGGACACTCAACTCCGAAGGAGGTGAGTGTCTGCTACGCCCGATGGGCGTGCAGGGCACAGAGTTGTGAAACGGCATGCAAGCCGCCCCCTGAAGTCTTCAACCACAAGCCCGCCCCGATCCCAGATCGTCACGGTTCCTGCGCCGTAGTGCCCTTGTGGTATCTCACCCTCGAAGTCTGCGTATTCGAGTGGGTGATCTTCTGTCTGGATCGCGAGCCTTTTTATTCTATGTTATGTAGGCGGTGTTTTTGGAAGCATGATTGGGAAATGTTTAAATTGCGAAAAATGAATGATATACATAATGACTGCAATTGCACATGAAACAAAGCATGATACGATTACGATACCAAAGGATCTTTTTGAAGATATGCTTTCATCGTACCATAAAATGGAACAGATAATGGCAACTCTGGAAGTGTCATTGGACAAGGAAACAATGGATTCGATCAAAAGAAGCAAGGTAGATATGGAAAATGGGGATTTTGTAGATTGTTCTTTTGATGAAATTAACGACGTGTTAGCATAAAAATGGTATACAAAGCACGTCTTCCTAATAGTTTCCAAAAGGATACCAAAAAACTTCCTGAGAATATCAAATCAAAAGTGATCAAAGAGATTAAAACGATTCTCGACGATCCATATTGTGGTATTGCACTTGTTGGAAACTTGAAAGGTTTGTGGAAAAGAAGAATTGGTAAATATCGGATAGTGTATCAAATTTTGAATGATGAAGAATTAGTTATTTTTCATAGCGTGGATCTACGAAAAAAGATATATAAGTGATCAAGGATTTGGACGAGGGTGCGCAACCGATTTTAACCTTTTTGGCGGCATCGACAAAATGATTAGATATCTCATTTCCGCTTAAATAACAGCCAGTTCCTGTTCTCTTTCTGCCCACCGAGTTTGGTCTTGATGAGCGCATACCTGCCCTGCATTTTGTTGCCTGACAGTTCGAATAGTATCTTCTCATTCTCCCTGAGGTCTTCAACCACAAGCCCGCCCCGGTCCCAGATCGTCACTGTTCCTGCGCCGTATTGCCCTTGTGGTATTTCGCCCTCGAAGTCTGCGTATTTAAGCGCGTGGTCTTCTGTCTGGATCGCGAGCCTTTTTATTTCATGTTCTGTGGGCGGTGTTTTTGGAAGCGCGAAACTTTTGAGGACTCCGTCGATCTCAAGCCTGAGGTCGTAGTGGTGGTGTGATGCGTTGTGTTCTTGTATGACGAACATTTGGAGAGCGGCGCTTTTTTGAGTGGACATATATGTTATTTAATTTGAAACTGAACCCATCTGTATTCCTTTACACGTTCAAGTGCTCCTTGTCTTGAAAACACCTCTTTGTTTGAGGGTGTGAATACGTCATATCGATATTCTACGGCAAAAGGAGTTAGATCATCAATATCGTATAACTCGTCTGGAACCTCTATATTATGTTCAGAGCAAAGGTCTATCAATTCTCCCAGATCGTGGGTACGTCGAAAGGGAACAATTTTGGACATGAGCAGAGCCTTTAGGAGTTTTTCAATTGCCTGCTGTGAATGGAAACCAGATATTTCAGAAGAGATGTCTTCATCATCTACTATCTTTTCGAGTAATGCCATGTCTTCTTCTGCTTTTTGTATTAATGTGAAAATAAGTTCATTGCGAGCATCAGCGTCACTCACCATAAACCACCTTGCCTTCACGAAGCGCAGGATACAGCACAGTTCCCATTATATCCCCATAACGTTTGACTTCATCGATTGAAAAGACTAAAATATCTACAGGTACCCGAAGCGATCGTAGAGACCGCCGAATCCTGACAGTTTCTTCACGTCTGGCTGTGACTTCACGTTCAATGACAAGTAGATCAAAATCACTGTCCTCTCTTGCATCTCCGCGAGCATAAGATCCAAAGAGTATGATCTTTTCAGGGTGTGCCACATCTACGATCTGCGCTACAACCTGATCCAATGTTTTAGGAGATAGTTTCTGCATTTTTGATCACTTGTATGTCGATATGTCATGCATCTGTTTGTATTAATTATCTTTTATTTGTCTTTCATTAATAAAAAGGGTTCTCCCTGAAGTCTTCGGCCACAAGCCCGCCCCAGTCCCAGATCGTCACTATCCTTGCGCCGTAGTACCCCTGTGGTATGATGCGTTGTGGGATTGGATGACGAATATTTGGGGCATGGTTGGTGTTTGTTCGCAAAGGTTGAGCATGGAGACTTATATTAGAGTTTGCTACTCGATAGGTATATATCTATATTAGATATGGATCATATGTTGTTATATAACAAACTAATTGGAGACATATTGAATGGAATTTAATATAATTTGTGAAACTGATGAAGATGGAAAATATGTGGTTGAATGCACGGATTTTCCGGGTTGTTTATCAGAAGGGGACACATTGGATGAGGCTATGGATAATATTAATGAGGCCATTGTGGGATGTCTTAGATCGAGGCTTAAGTGTGCAAAGGATATTTTCCTAAAAAAGAGTGCTTTAAATTTCCATGATAGGATGAATATCCTATTAGATACTGCGGCGACGGCTGAATATGCCTAAATTACCACGAGCAAGTGGGGACAAGCATGTGTCAGCTTTTAAGGCAGCTGGCTGGCAAGTGAACCATATTGAAGGGAGTCATCATATCCTGATAAACGACCAGAGTGATATTCATCTATCTATTCCTGTTCATAAAAATAAAACACTTGGTGTCGGTTTATTGAAGAAGTTGATAAGCAAGGCGGGAATGACCAACGAAGAATATCTTAAACATTTTCATGGAAGATGAGAGTTTGGAGATACACCGTGCGCTCTTCACACCGGATGGTTGGTCACATAGCACGTTTGTGGTGTTTGATCTGCTGAATACAGGTTCGTATGTTTTTATTTTCGCTTAAAGAGTAGCCAGTTCTTGTTCTTCTTTCCGCCACCGATCTTTGTCTTGATGAGCGCATACCTGCCCTGCATTTTGTTGCCGGACAGTTCGAAGAGTATCTTCTCGTTTTCCCTGAAGTCTTCAACCACAAGCCCGCCCCGATCCCAGATCGTCACTGTCCCTGTGGTATCTCGCCCTCGAAGTCTGCGTATTCAAGCGTGTGGTCTTCTGTCTGGATGGCGAACCGCCTGGTGCCGGGTTCTGTGGGCGGTGTTTTTGGGAGCGCGAAACTTTTGAGGACTCCGTCTATCTCATATATTATCAAATCGACTTGGGAAGGTTTTTATCACCAATTTGGAATGTTCTTTGAATTGTCTCATATGTTCAAGTCATTTATTCTTATTTCCTATTCTTTTTGTTTTTTCCGGCACTTCGAGATAATTATCACTTGAAACAACACTGCTTCCCAGTTTTTCTTCAATGTCCTTTCGTGTCGCACCGGCCACATCTCCTCCATCGTTTGCATCATTTCTCAACTCAGGGAATTTTTGGGAATCCCTGTCGCGTGTAAACCTTGTTGTAGTAGCCTCGCCGAGCATTGTAAGGATCAATTCAATATCATCCATGTGGTCTCTCAAATTTTCATTTTTCAACTTCTTAAAATATTTATACTCACAGGGAGTTTATCCAAATGTCGCCCTGGATATCTCAGCTGTCAGAATGGAGTATTCCTGTCTGGAGTTTACTCCTCGTTTATCCCACTCGTCAGTAAGTTCATCTCTTATCGCTATTCCCCTCACTCTTTTTTCAATCCACTCATCCGAATAGCCCTTCTGTTCATAGATTTCTTTCATCCGCTTTTGTGCCAATTCGGGATCTTCTATTTCTTGCACCCGTTCATAACCAACTTTGGCGAGCCATCTCTTGAAAGGTTCAGCTTTTTTTGAGGGAATGGACTGGATTATTCTGAACATGGATTCTGTATTGGCGCAATCTGTGTTGTAATTCTTGCCGTCTGCGGATGGCAATTTTAGTTGTACCCAAATTGGGGACAACTCAAGTTGTTGAAATCCTCTGTCTTTAATTTTGCCCCAGTATTGCCTTGGCTTTGGACTATCTGTCAAAACCTTTACAATATCAACAACTGAAAAATACCACTTGTCGTCGTGCCACGTTCTCCTTATTTTCGCACCCTCGAAAACGACAAGTGCATCTTTTGAATCCATCTTATTTCCTCTCATTGATCTCCTCTACAATTTTAATCTCTTCGGGAGTCAGGTCGCAAAGGTTTGTAGACGAGCCGTTTTTCATTATTTTTTCTAAAACTTAATTGTTTTTTTTGTATATATATCAAAGCCAAGCAATGTGAAAGTGTTTGTCCACCTATAAAACGATGGACGGCGCGTGATGTTTGCTTGAATGAGTGGCCGGGCGGCACTTTCCAACATCCAGTTATTCAAATGAATATGGAACAAAAATTCAACCACGGAGGACACAGAGGGCACAGAGTTGTAAAACGGCATGCAAGCCGCCCCCTGAGGTCTTCAACCACAAGCTCGCCCCGATCCCAGATCGTCACTGTTCCTGCGCCGTATTGTC
>JAUWBW010000160.1 GCA_030609665.1 Methanosarcinaceae archaeon
TCGTCATTGATGAACAAGGACATAGTCAAGTTTGTTTACTCCATTGCCAGTATTTATACATATGAACGTTTTTTGGATGTAAACAGACATGCTTGTATTTAACATTACTTCATTTGCGCTCGTTTGTGACAGGAACTCCACGACTGGCGTGTAGTCGCTGACAATAGGGTCATCCACTGCCCCGTCATGACCGAACCTGCCTGCAAGTTCACTTTGGAGTGTACTTTCATTGAATGGCAGAACCCTGAATGTGAGCGGTTTGATGGCATGTATGGATCTGCCACCATTTGCTGTGGCAGTCATTCTCACGTACTCACCGGAAATAGATGCATTAATTTCGTAAAAGCCATTGTCAAAACTGAACCTTTCCATGTCAAATGAATATGTTCGCATAACACCTGCGTCAAAAGTGTTGCCCCCCACATTGTCCACAGTAGATTTGAAATCCAGTGCGATAACCCCCAGTTTGTTTTCACGCCCCATGTCTTTGAAATCGGCTGCCAGTTGGAATGCGGCGGCAATGATTATCACACTTGCAATTATCATTGCTATTTTGGAAAGGGTGAAATCGATCCAGCCGGATTGGTCGTCAAATATACTTCTTCGAGGTTTTTTCAACTTAAACCACCCCGCCATCCTTTGTTTCATAAACCAGAACAAACACCCGTCCGTGATCGGAATTGTAAACACTTTCAAGCGTCAGCCTGTGCGGACCCTCTGAGAGTTCAACCGCACCGTCCATCTCAAAATTCGAAAATGCTGCCTCTGCCTCATACACCCTGCGTTCGCTGCCGGACTGGAGATAATAATTGCCGGCATCGCGCGGCCATGCATCCCCATCTTCAGGCAGCGCACCAAGTACAACAGTGACGTCATGCGGGATGTCGATGTCAAGTGTGACAATGCTGCCAGCCCCGCGCACCGACATTTGTTCGGTATTGGATACAACTTTTGATATCTCGGTCTGTGCCTCATGCGTGCGCGCAGTTGACATCAGATCCAGAACGGACGACGCGAGGAGAATTCCAATGATCGCAATAAGTATCGCAGCAACCGTGAACCTCATTGGAAGCGCATCGGCTGCGGTCTCATCAGTGAGCAGTGATATGCGGGATGGTTTCATGGGAAAAACACAAAAGGTCAGGATAGTTTTTGGATAATATATAATTTATAGAATTATATAGTTCGAGTTAAATCGACCGAAGGGAGATTTTTCTCGTCACTTCATCCACACTTATGAGTGATTGTTCACCTGATTCCATATCTTTAAGTGTGACCTTTCCTGCTTCAAGTTCGCGTTCACCCACGATAACTGTGTAATCAGCGCCAATGTAATTTGCATGGGACATTTGCTTCTTGAAGTTGCGTTTCATAATATCGAGATGGACGGGCGCAACGCGCCGGAGTTCATTGGCAATCTTTATCGCATCAAGTCGAGTTGAATCAGTTGAAATGACAACAACCTTTTTTGGCTCATCGGCTTCTATATCACATATCTCCATTATGCGGTCAAACCCAATTCCAAATCCGGTTGACGGGACATCTCCTCCGCCAAAGAGTTTGATCAGGTTGTATGAACCGCCGCCGCACACCTGATTCTGTGCACCCAGACCTTCGGCATATATCTCAAAGACCATGCCTGTGTAATAATCAAGTCCTCTGGCAATGCCGAAATCCACATTGTAGTCGATCCCGTAAGCATCAAGAAGTGTGAGCAGTTCTTTGAATGTGTCAAGTTCAGGAATGCCGCCTATGACCGCGCGTGCTTTTTCGACAGCATCGTTTCCTGTCAGGCAGATGAGTTCAAGAAGATTCCGCCGAAGGTCGGCAGGTGCGTTGATCTGTTCCAGATAATCATCCAGACCGGTATCGTCCTTTTTGTCAACAAGCCGCATTATCTGGCTTTGTTGTTCGATTTCCAGTACACTTAATATGTGGCGTATGATACCAAGATGTCCGACATGCAGGTCGCCTTTTATTCCGGCTGAATCAAGCATGTTCGTAGCAAGCGCGATGACCTCCGCATCGGCATCTGACCTGCTGCTTCCTATCACTTCCACGCCGAACTGCCAGAATTCCCTGAACCGTCCTTTTTGTGGACGTTCGTACCGGAAACAGTTCTCAAAATAGAACAACTTGAGAGGTTTTTGGGTCGCCTGCATCTCATTTACATACATGCGCATAACAGGTGCGGTCAGTTCAGGGCGAAGTGTCATTTCCCTGTCGCCTTTATCTGTAAAATTGTACAGTTCACCGATAATGCCCTCGCCTGATTTGAGGGTGAACAGGTCCAGACTCTCAAAGGTTGGCGTGATGATCTCGCTGTATCCCCAGTTTTTGACCACGTCTCGCATCTTGCCCTCTACATGTCTTCTGCGTGCAGTGACTTCCGGCAAAAAGTCCCTTGTTCCTCTTGGTCTGTTGATCTTCATTTTAGGTCGTGTCCTGATGTGTAAATTAGTGATATGATTGGTTGTGAGTTTTAATTTAAATTTGGTTAACTTGTCTGGTTGGATACTACTTAATAGTGATATATTTTATTGTTTCGATTATGGGGTTTGCGGTGTAATTTCGTTATGAAAGCATTTTAAACTACAACAACAATATATTTGCAGGAGATTTAATGATCAAAGAGCGATATTCATGGTGATGAAAAGCATACAACCCACAGCCAGATCAGGTGCACAGCGAGATCGTACACACGCTGAGCAGGTTGAGAGGTGGGCTAATTTTGTAAAGACACACCCTCGTTCTGTCTGGATCAAGCAGGTAGGACCTCTTGTTGATTCGCAGATAATAATGGCAAACAGGTTCTATGAGAGGCTCTCTAAAACAGAAGGCGGGATGGAGAAAATAAGAAAACTCCGTGGTATTGGGGATAATGTGACCATCTCAAATGATGTTGAATGAAAACAATTCTCTTTGTGTATTATTGGGATGGTTTTCCGATGAATGGGTTTTGTATGGGACAGAATATATATTGGACTATTAAAGAAATTTCAATAGTCCCGGGCGGATTCGAACCACCGTCTCAGGCTCCAAAGGCCTGAAGGATTGACCGCTACCCTACGGGACTGCAAGATTTGAGCAAAATACAGGCATACTAATACTTATTTGTTGCCGTACATAATTTGTAAAATTATATACTCCAAGTAAATCCGACCGGAGGGAGGATTTACTTGTGCAAAACACACCCATCATTTCTGAATAATAAGCGTTAAAATATCCCTGTCATGTAAATAATGATCGAGTCCGGCTCTTTGTCCGGGGTGTTTTGCAGAACTGCCCCAAATTTGTGAATACCTGAACTTTCTTCTGAAATCGCGATGCAGTTTATCACATATATCACCTACAGTAGTGCCGTTCACAACGATCATGGGTTCATCCATATCAGCCGGTTCCCCCTGTGGTTTCATATATACCCTGATGAAACTGAGCGTCTCGAATATCGCCTCTTTTACGGCACCAAGGTTCTTCTCCTTATCCGCAGATATCAAAATTGAATCAGGGAAAGTGGCCATAGCATCTTCGATAAGGCTCTCATCTGCCATATCAACCTTATTGACAACCTTAATGGAATCCACATATACCCTGTTTTCTAAAACAGCATCGATCAACTGGTCAACCGTGATATTTTCCCTGATAAGCACATGTGCATTGTGAATGCGGTATTCATTCAGGACCGCTTTGATCAATCTGTCAGATATATCAAGTTCCATCGTCTTACTAACAATGATGCCGCCCCGATCCTGTCTCTTGATCGTGACATCAGGCGGTTCCTGATCCACACGTATCCCTGCGGAATAGAGTTCATCCAGCAGAACGTCGTAATGTTGTGTCTGGAAGACATCCATAATGAAAATGACGAGGTTGGAACTCCTGACAACCGAAATAACCTGCTTTCCGCGACCGCGCCCCGATGCTGCACCTTTGACCAGACCCGGCACATCCAGTATCTGTATGGTCGCACCCTTGTAATCAAGCACACCCGGAATTACATCCAGTGTGGTAAACTCATACGCACCCACTTCGGAATTTGCACCTGTCAACTTGTTCAGCAGCGTAGACTTTCCCACAGAAGGGAATCCCACAAGTGCCACTGTCGCGTCACCTGACTTGCGGACCGAATATCCATCGCCTCCCGATTTGGATGAAGCCTTTTTTTCAACCTCATCCCGAAGGCGTGCAAGTTTTGCCTTCAGTTTACCGATGTGATGTGAAGTAGCCTTATTGTAAGGTGTCTTGCGAATTTCATCTTCAACGTCTTTAATATCTTCCTGTATGCCCATTTGCACCTACCACAACTTTAAGTTTAAAAAGACTTTCCCGAATGGATGATTAATCGAGTTGTTATTATATATTATGCATTATAAAAGTTTTGGCTTGAGCACATGCCTGCATCAATTGCCCCATTAAGCGATGTCATTTAATAAGGCAAATCTCTCGATAAACTTAGGTTCACTTTAAATTTATAGTATAGAAAAAGATTGATAGAGATTGTCGGAAAAGTCCAACAACTTATAACAATTTAATACACAGTCGATTTTTTTTGCCTTTTGGTATCTCGCTAACATTATACTACAACTCCCTTGATAGCCTTTGCACCCGTAACTAATTCC
The DNA here is from genome assembly GCA_030609665.1 of Methanosarcinaceae archaeon. Classification (GTDB taxonomy): domain Archaea; phylum Halobacteriota; class Methanosarcinia; order Methanosarcinales; family Methanosarcinaceae; genus Methanovorans. The sequence goes on from JAUWBW010000160.1 coordinate 4,620, forward strand.
TCTTCAATTCCCTCTACAATAAGCTCTCCAAATCGTGCGACCTCGTCCTCTGTCACCGACTCAAGCGAGTATGTCACGGCTTTTGAAGCAC
>JAUWBW010000158.1 GCA_030609665.1 Methanosarcinaceae archaeon
GAGCCTGCCGCAGATTCAAACAAAACATCCCAATTGAACCGCAAACTCTGCGACAACTCATAGACCTTGCAAGACTTTCAGCCTCCGCTGCTAACCTTCAACCATTAAAATATATCTTATCATGCGAACCCGAAAAGAACGAGCAGATATTTCCGCATCTCTCATGGGCTGGATACCTAAAAGACTGGAAGGGTCCACAAGATGGTGAAAGACCATCCGCTTATATCGTCGTGCTGGGGGACAAAGAAATAAGCCAATCATTTGGATATGATGCAGGAATTGCAGTTCAAAGCATCAGACTCGGTGCAACTGAAAAAGGGCTGAGGGGCTGTATTATCGGTTCAATAAAGCGGCAGGAATTGCGCCGCACTCTCAACATTCCTGAAAGATTCGAGATACTTCTTATCGTGGCTCTTGGAGTTTCTGCTGAAACAGTGATGCTCGAAAACGTAGATGATGATGGTGACATCAAGTACTGGCGCGACGAAAACGATGTACATCATGTGCCAAAACGACGACTTGATGATATCATTATCAATTAGCCACAATTTCAAAATACCACCAAAGGTGTGAAAGAGTAGCCTTTATAATCAACAAACACAATTACTACATAAGAAAAACAAAACATTTCAACACAAGAGGGAAAATCATGCCTTTAGTCACAAACAAAGAAGTACTGGATGCCGCAAACGACGGCGGATACGCAGTTGGGGCGTTTAACATCAACAATATGGAGATCGTACAGTCAATTGTAACCACCGCATCAGAGATGAACGCGCCTGTGATCCTTGCAGCAAGCCAGGGTGCCATCAGTTATGCAGGTATCGAATATCTTGAAGCCATCGCAAAGATCGCAGCATCCAAAACGGATACACCTGTGACCCTGCACCTTGACCATGGCACGGATTTTAATGTTATACTTCAGTGTATTCAACACGGATTTACCTCTGTGATGATCGATGGGTCACACCTGCCTTTTGAGGAGAACATTGCGCTGACGAAACGAGTCGTTGAAGTGGCACACCCCTGCGGGGTGTCCGTTGAGGCAGAACTTGGGCGGCTTGTCGGTGTTGAGGATAACATTTCCGTTGATGAGAAAGATGCAGTGTTCACACGTCCTGATGAAGCGGTGCAGTTTGTTGAAGAAACTGACGTGGATTCGCTTGCGGTTGCGATTGGCAGCGCACACGGGATATATAAAGGTGAACCTAAACTTGATTTTGAGAGACTTGAGAAGATCGATAACAAAGTTGACATTCCACTCGTGCTTCACGGCGCATCCGGCATACCTGAAGAGAGCATCGTCAAGGCTGTGAAACTTGGAATTAACAAGATCAATATCGATACCGAAATTCGTCTGGCATTTCGGGATGCGGTCAGGAAAGTGGTCACTGAATCAGATGTGTACGACCCTCGAAAGATATGCGGACCTGCGCGGGATGCGATGAAAGAGGTTGTCAAATATAAAATAGGGATCTTTGGCAGTGAAGGCAAAGCGTAAAGTGATATTTAAAAACGTGGTCTGTGATTAAAATGAACAACGAATTTATCAAGTACCATGCAGCTTCAGACACATATATTGTCCAAAAGAAAGCATATTTTGAGGATGCTGTGGCAATTGATGGTAATGTAATGGTCGGAGCGGGGGCGAATTTTTGGCAAGGATTGACAGTCAGCGGCTCACTTGAACTTGGCAAGGGTTCGTTTGTTAAAGGTGATGTGAGGGCTGAAAATGCCATCATAGGGTCACGTACAGAGATCACAGGTAGCGTTGATGTTGAAAATGGGCTGACACTGCTCGATGAGGTGGCAATTGCAGGATCCGCGACATGCGGAGGAGAGATGCTTGTGCGCCCAGGGTGTTCGATCGCGTTTGCAAAGGCCGACAGCACTCTTGAACTTATCGGCAAGGTTGATGTCAAAGAGATCGAATCCGGTACAAAAGTGATCGTGCGCTCGGAATGATTCGCGCGCGATTGACTTTTTTTGGCTTTATTTTTATTTTTCCCTTTCCTCAGCCAGCAATTTCAATACATGGTTTCGCAACTCATTTGATTCAGGAGCTGTGCGGTCACGTAAATGTGGAAGGTCAACATCGATTATATCTATGATCTTTCCAGGGCGTGCACTCATAACAACAATTCGATCTGCAAGAAACACGGCTTCGTCCATGCTGTGTGTTACAAACAGGATCGTGATATTATTTTTTCTCCATATCTCAAGAAGCTCATGCTGCAAAGTGTTCCGTGTCTGGGCATCAAGCGCTCCGAAGGGTTCATCCATAATAAGTACCTTCGGATCGTTTGCAAGCGCGCGGGCGATAGCAACTCTTTGGCGCATTCCGCCGGACAGTTCGTAAGGATAACTGTTCTTGAACTGCTCAAGACCAACAAGTTCGAGATATTTTTCTGCGATCTTGAGTGATTCTTTCTTATTTTTGCCCTGCATCTGTGGTCCAAATGCGATATTGTCGATAACTGTTCTCCATGGAAAGAGCGAGTATTCCTGAAATACCATGCCGCGCTTTGCGTCTGGAACAGATATTTTCGTGCCATCGAGCAAGATCTCGCCGGATGTGGGCGTATCAAGTCCGGCAATGATGCGCAGTAGTGTGGTCTTGCCGCAGCCTGATGGTCCAATGAAACATACAAACTCCTTGTCTTTTATCTCAAGAGTTATATCACTAAGTGCAATGGTTGGTGCCCCGTTTCCTTTATAAAATGTTCGTGAAACATTGTTCACAGTTAGTCTGCCCATTTACATCACGACTCCCACACGCCATTTAAGCAAGCGATCATCTACATAGTACCGAAATACCCTGTCAATCAAAAGTCCAAGGAAACCCAGCAAAAGCATGTACACAAGCACAAAATCCATCTGATGCAAGTGGTAGTGCCACCATATTTTATATCCAAGACCATTGTTGCTGACCCCAAACATCTCTGCGGCGACGAGACACATCCAGCCTACACCCATAGCGATCCGTACCCCTGCCGCAATGGAAGGCAGTGCTGATGGAAGTGCCACATATCGTATGAGGTTTTGGTCACGCATGCAGCCCAAGACCTTTGCAGCTTCCACATACACAACAGGCACACTCTTAAATCCTGTATATGTGTTGATTATGATAGGAAATACAGCACCAATAAAAACCACAAAACCGGCTGATTGGTGTGTAAGCCCAAACCATATTATTGCAAAAGGGATCCATGCAAGTGGCGGAATAGGGCGTAATATCTCGATTACCGGATCAAAAACATGATTTGCACCTTTGAACCAACCCATCATTATGCCAATAGGAAGTCCTATAATAAATGCTAAAAACATTCCGATCACAAAATGAAGCAAGCTAACCGATAAATCAGTATATATCGCACCACTTTTGATGACTTTTAGAAATGATAATACAACATCAACAAAACTTGGCAGAAACAGTTTGTTCTTGACAAGCAAATCTGCTGCAAACTGCCACATCACAATTACAGTCAAAAGCGATAATGCCTCAAGCTCTCTATTGTGTATTGCTTTCTTGATCTTGATGTTCATATATCCTCCGGAATGTGAGAGGCAGATGCCTCCCTTATCCGGAACTAACTATGCTTTGTTTGTTAATGTATGTTACCTTTTAGTTTTCAAAGACTTATCCCATTACTGCTTCGAAGAAACTTAAGTCAAATATGTCTTCTTGATTGAGTGGTTTGTCGATGTATCCCAGACCGTATTGTATTGTTGTATAATCAACAGTGGAATCAACTATCAGATTCGGGTCTGATATCCAGATACCATCCCAATCAGCAAGGGACTTATCTACTTTTTCGACTTCCCAGCCGGTTTTTGCAGCAAATATCTCACTTGCCTCATCAATATTGTCTTTGTTGTATTCTGTTGCTTTTATGTGAGTGCTTACGATCTGCTCGACCATATCAGGGTTCTCTCTTATGAGTTCACCGCTGACCACGAGAACACAGCATGCATGGTCTGGAGACATTTCGCCCGATGCCAGAACTGAAACTCCATTGCCTTCAATTTCAATAATCGTAGGTGCCGGATGCGGTAGGAATACAGCATCAACCTGACCTGCTGAAATAGCGGTTATTGCATCGCCAGGACCCATTGCAAGTATATCAAGATCTACTTCAGGATCAATGTTGTTTTCTTCAAGCCAACTTCTCAAAAGTGTATCCTGAATGGTGCCTGCGGGGAATGTTGCGATCTTTAAACCTTTAAGGTCTTGTGGACCGGTGTAATTTATCTCAGGTCGAACTACAAGATTTGAGCCTTGTGTCTGCACACCTGCAACGATCTTTGCATCCAGTCCACGGCTAAGGGCGGATATTACGGGAGCTGCGCCCACGTAAGCGATGTCAAGATCACCTGCAAGCATTGACGTCATCTCCGGTGCGCCTGTTGGGAATTCAAATTCATTTATTACCTCAATCCCAAAAGGTGCGAGGTCTTCAGCCCACCAGCCTTTTTCCATCGCGGTCATGTGTGCGATCTGATGTGTGCTTGGCTGGTAACCGATGTTAAGTTCGTTCGGAGCAGCGCATCCGGATACAAATGCCGCTGCCAACAGCATAATTGTGATAAATATTGTTGCTTTGGTTCTGATCATTCTGTCACCTCGATTGTAAAATGAATAATAGACTATTATATATTTGTTGGATAATTGTATATATAAGGTTACCTAAAATCATATTATTATGTCCTAAAAGTATTAATATGTTGGAACATATGTCCTATTCAGGATAAAACGGTGTTAATGTCAAATTGTAATTTCACGAGATGTCTAAAAATGAATATTGT
>JAUWBW010000173.1 GCA_030609665.1 Methanosarcinaceae archaeon
TTAATCCTGAGCGGTTAAACAATCAATTCAAGGGCTTTAACGTCATCTTTGTGGTGTTTGAACGAACCCCATGGGTCAGACCTGCCCCATACCGTAAAAATGGCTTTTGTCAATACGTAATCATCTTCTTTAAGGTGATCATCCAGCGCGCCTGAATTCCATGCAGATTCAATCATTTCATGCAATTTTGATTTTGCATTTTCAATGATTTTATCCATGTGTTCATGTTGTTTCTGTTTGATCTCTTGCTCTGTGGGTGGTGTTGTAGTCATTGTTATGCTCCTATGTTTTATTCCAAAAGACCGCATTGGTGCAGTGCACGCATTGTTTCATGGTCTGCCTGTTCCTTTGCAGTGCCATCGCGTAACCTGCGGGCCCAATCTTTCATATATGAAGTGCCATGATCCGGAAAACGCATTTGCCAAAATTGTGCAAATTTTACTCCATCCAATCCGTGTTCTTTTGCAAGCGCGACCATTTGCGACAGGTTTCCATAATATGGACTATCTTCTTGTCTCATCGACTGTGCAACGAGCACAAACACATCGTCAGGTGTCAGGCCTAGTTTTGCGTTATATTCGTCTGCAAGTTCCTTAGCGACTTCAAAGTCATTACCCCATAACCAGTCTGTTAAATAGTATCCTGTTTCACCTTCTACCACAATGCAAGGCACGTATTGAGCGGATTTTGGGCACCCTTCGACCATTTCTTTTCGACAGGTTTCAATGATGATAATTGCTCGTTTTGGATCACTCATCCAATGCGCCCCCATGCTCGCCTATATGTATTGCGCGTTCTTGTGCTGCTATTGCGCGGTCCTCTTGCAGTGATGACAGATACTCGTCTGTTTCCTCTTGTGTAGCCTCACTTTCCATGATTGATTCTATCTGCTTGTCATTCAATGCGATGTAATTAAGCCCCCTGAAATCAAGTTCTTTTGTGGTTACTAATGTACCCCAATGGTTCACGATAACCCGCTCTTCTATGGTTGATGGTCGGCCGCAATCCTCATCAGAATGACGAATGCCATAATAAAACAGTTCGGGTTTTTTGGTTTCTATGGGAATCCTAGAATCACACACACACGCCTTTTGTCCGAATATATCAATGTTTGACCAAAATATATTTGCTTTTTTTGTCATCATATCCCCCCTTTCCCTTTCGCCTTATAAAATTCTGCGGCCTTTACTATTTCCCTGTCGTATGATGCCTGTGTGGGATGCTGCATAACGATGATATCGCCCTCACAGTAGGTAATAGTGGATAGGTCCTTATCATTGATCCAAACGGTTCTAAATTGACCATCACCCCAGTGTCCTTGCTCTTTAAATCCTGCCGGAACCTCAAGGTCTCCTGAATGGCTCATTGTAAGCCCTTGGCTTCTCTTGCAGCCTTCTTTGTTTGTCTCGTCTTTGTTGCAATATGCTCTTAAGAATTCGTTCATAGTTCTCATTTTACCCTTTCCCAAAACTTTAATTCATTTTCGAATAACACATTTTCACCCGATTCACCTTTCTTATGATACCAATCTTCTCTTTTTGTAGGGGTTTTTGTAATTCTCCAAATACCCCACTCAGGATGTGCTTTACATATGATTTTATCATTTAGTTTTAAGTTGCCCATAGTTATCATTTTATCAGCCCCTTTTCAATGTCGTTAAAAACTTCTACTGCTTCCAGTGCGATGTATGCAAATGGGGACCCAGCCGCAACAAGCGACCGCGCCCATAGTTCAACATCATCCATAATTTAACCCCCCTCACCATGCGTATAAAATCCAACCGAGCATTACCATCTCTTTTTTATCACCACTAAATCCGATGGACCTTAGATGTGACAGTGTTATGGTTTTGAATGCATCGAATGGTAAACCGCTCTCAATTTTAATATGTCCGATTTTAAAAGCCATAATATCAACTATCCTTAGATACAAAATAAGGGCAATCGACTTTATCCGGTTCATCTATTCCCACATATACAGAGTGTTGAGTTCTGCAGGTCCCATTACAGAGATGCCGGCCCGCGTGTGAAACACACTCTAAATTTTTGTCATACTCTGGCATGGTTTTATTCCTCAATCATATCAGCAAGATATGCAAATATCTTATCAATTTCAATCCTTGACCATCCAGCCTGTGAACCGTAACCACTCGCTATATCTTTAAGGATAGTGGGCAAAATTTCAGTTTCCCCTTCGGTTTCCTTTGCTAATTCCCTTAATCTCCATACTATTTCTTTTCGATCCATTTTAACATCTCCAAAATTGCATTAATCTTGTTGTTATTCTTATTATTATCATCATATATATAAGTTCTCAAAATGTTTGTATGATTTATATGCAGTTACTAATTTTATGTTAAACACATCATTTTTGTTTTGTTTATCATCATAAATACAACATTTTTGTTGTGTTTAAGATTTTTTTTAAAAAAATTTTTATTTTTAAAAATTACTGCCGTAATACGAATTATGATAATATGCAGTAACTAACAGTAACCAAAAATAGACTAATATTTTGTATGGATCACACGGCCATCCTGGAGGATCTCTTTTATTATCATCACTAATCATGCAGTGATCATAGAAGATCCCTTACAGATCGCCAGGTGAATCCCCCCGATCCAAATATGGCATTTTGTTCACTCAAACGCTCAATTTCTAGTGTTTTCACACCATTTGTTCATTTCAAGTCGTGATTTAATCGAATACCCCCAAGGAATGCATATAAACCCCCCAAGGATTACACAGAGATCCTGCAGGCCATCAGTCTTCCGGATCTGCGCCAGGTAGAGAACAAGGTGAAGAGAATTGCAAGAAAAAACTAGATTTTCACTCGCAATCCTACATCTGAACAAATGTAAAATTGGGTTTTGTGTGTATATAATTTACGGTTTTCATTTGCTTTTCTCCAAAGTTTCATCCACCGTTCTAGTCAGTCTTCCGGAGATAGTACTTTTTTAGTCATAATATAGTACTATTTTAGTCATAAGTTAGTCTTCCGGATCTGCGCCAGGTAGATATACTGATTCGGTAGATATTGGTAGTTTGCCGGTAAATTGTAATATTGCAATTATGGTTGCAATGTAGGCCGGCTGCCATAAGCTCAGCTGCCAGGCATGAAGCAAAACAACGGTGGGGAACTCGGTTTAGACAAACTTTAGATACCTTAAGCCACAATAGAAACGATCGCAATTTACTATATTTGCAGAGGGATATATTTTCATCTTTTCCCCCCTGGATCCAATCAACATAACACCGTTCCTGTAATGCCACATATAAGTCACTATATCCTTCGCTCCGATCTTATACGTGTCTGTTCGATCTGCAACGTTAGCCAGGCTCGCATAGTTGTCTGCCAACCACCTCGTTTCCCAATCCTTACCATTAAAAAAATCCATCTTGAGCGTTTGAGTGAAATCATCTGCAGCATCGTAAACTGTGAAACCTATTCTTGTTATTAAATAGTTACAATCCCCGGGATCAAGCTCTATTGCTGTAGCGGCGCCTGCCCAATCAACACTGCTTATGTGGATTGCAGAATAGTACTGATCACGTTCGCCAAAGAGGAGATGTTCATCTGCCATTGGTTAATAATTGTGCGGACTGTATATTAATATAACCTATCCCCACTATACGAACAAAATTTTAGTCATAATCGATCACTTTAATCAACAAAACACCATTTATATTCATCCGGATCCATATCATTCATGTGCTTAAGATGTTTGAAACATTCATTTTCGTCTGAGATCCTAGAGAATACATCGTAATATTTTGCACATAGAACATGATTGGCTATCCCATTCACAGATTCTATCGTCAACCTATTACCAGGATAACTTACTTTCCATTTTATCCGATCGCCTGATGCAGATATCGTCCTAGAATATAACATTATACAGCTGAGCCCAAAATCCACGAGGTCCTGCAGTGACCCGACAATCCCTTCATGGTCCATAATCCTGAATGAATGTCTGAGGTTTCTGTTGATTTGTTCTAGGTCCGGATCAACCCTATCTGTCTTTTGCATATTTTATCTACTCCTTTACAATTATACCATTTCATCAAATCAACCGAACATGAGCCTCATCTGGTTTCAACAGGTCACCTTTCCTCTTCATCTTCGTGATCAGTTCCTCAGCATGTACCCTGTCGATCTGTTCCTTTTCAGCTTCTATAAATATATCCTCAAGCGGAGCTTTACCGCCCGGATTTTGACTCCCTACCATCCGGATTATG
>JAUWBW010000024.1 GCA_030609665.1 Methanosarcinaceae archaeon
ATCGTTAATGCTATTCTTGCATTCCGGCGTAATGAAGTTATTCTCCATCCGGGCGGCGGTGGGCAGTATGGCTGGATCGAACTGCCACAGGGTAGCAAGTTGAAAAAGCCAGATGCTGGAACGGGTGCGCAAAAACAGAAGTCTCTGATGGATTTTTAGGTATGTATGTGGATAGAATATCATTCAACGTCAAACGTTGCGATGGCACACCCAACAAAAACCATTTGAAAAATTAAACTAATATGAATTAGCCTATTTTAGATTAGTCTATTCTAAATTAGTTAAATATAAGTACAATCAATAGCAATGATTAATTAATGTTCATAAATCGTAAACATGAATTAGCCCATCTTGAAGACGAATACTCAAAAGACACTGCAAAGTTTGTAGTAATTTACGGAAGGCGCAGGATTGGAAAAACCTCATTGATCGAGGAGTTCGGGAAAAACAAAACGAATTTCATCTATTATCTGGCTGATCAGCAGAACGAGATTTTGCAGATAGAAAGTTTCAAACAGCAGATATACGCACAAACCCATGATGACCTCCTACTCAAAATACAGTTTGGAGATTGGGATCAGTTTTTCAGTTACCTGTCAAAAACACTTCCAACCGACAAAAGAATAGTTCTGGCTATAGACGAGATAACATATCTCATCAAAAGTAATCCTGCGTTTCCCTCCATCCTCCAGAAATACTGGGACACGTTCTTCTCAAAAACCCGGATATTCCTGATCGTGAGCGGCTCGCTTGTGGGCATGATGCTGCGGGAAATTCTCAACTATGACTCACCACTCTACGGCAGGCGTACATCGCAGATACACCTCAAACCATTTGACCTCAAGCACGCATCCATGTTCCTTGAAAAATTCAAGATCGAAGACCGGATTATGCTCCATTCCATCACAGGCGGCGTTGCAAAATATCTTCTGCTGGTGGAAGAAAAGAGTGTACGCGAGTTCATCCAGAAGAAGACCATAGAAAAAGAGGGTTTTTTCTATCAGGAAAGTATCTTTCTGCTGTCCCAGGAATTCAAGAACCCAAACGTTTACCTATCGATCTTAAAAGCCGTTGCACTCGGGCATACCAAACTGAGTGAGATCTCAAATTTTGTAGGAATTGATGGTAAAAAAATAACCAGATATCTTGACATACTTCAGGAAATCGGATTGGTCATGCGTCAAGTACCGATAACAGAAGACCCAAATCGTTTCAGGAAAGGAATCTATCGCATCGATGACAATTTCCTCCGTTTTTGGTTCAGATTCGTCATGCCCAACCGCTCAAGAATTGAGTTGCGAGATACCGAAAGTCTACTGGATAGCATCATGGATTCAATGCCGGATCATGTATCATCAACTTTTGAGGACATCTCAGTAGAGTTTCTTGCAGGACTGGACAGGGAAAACAGGTTTCCGGCGCGTTTCTCACAATGGGGAAAGTGGTGGCACAAAGAAAACGAGATCGATGTAGTGGCACTAAACAAAGATATGCGCGACATATTATTTTGCGAGTGCAAGTGGCGCAACCGGAAGGCAGGTGTTGACATTATTCAGCAGTTGCTTGACAAAGCACCGCTGGTTAAGTGGTTCAACGCCGAGAGGAAAGAGCATTTTGTCGTAATATCAAAAGCAGGCTTTACTAAAAAGGCGATGGAGTTTGCAAATGAGCACGGGGTGCTGTTGTTCGATTTGAAGGATATGGAAGAATATTTTGGTTGATTTTCATCCCCTGTGCACTTTCAATCACAATCCACCGAATAGATCTCCTTAACTCTTCCAACCTTACCATCTTTTAGCTTAACCTTTATTCCGTGTGGATGATTTGAAGATTTTGTCAATATCCTACCCACAACACCCTGGGTTATTTTTCCGCTCCTCTGATCTTGCTTTAAAACAATCCCAACACTCAGGCCTTCTTTGATATTTGCTCTATTGGTACCCCTGTTCATGATAATATCTAAAATCATGAACATATAACAAATACATTTCCATCAAATTTGATTACGCTACTTAAACAAATTTAAAGACACAGCAAATCATTTTTTCGCAATCATGGACCCAATTTCCAAAACTCTCTTAAGCACGAAATGAGAAGCAATTCCAGTCAACGAATATGCCAGCACTACCGCAAAGAATATTCCCGGCAATCCGAACAAATATGACCCCAAATAAGCCAGTGGAATATACAGGCCGAACATCTGTATCACCATGAGAACCGCAGCATGACCCGGTTTATGCAAAACATTTAAAGTGGTGGTCGATATATGGAAAACGCCAAATAAAGCATACCCGATCGGAACGATCCAGAGATAGAGCATGATTATGGATATGACCTGTGGATCATCATTGAACAACGAAGCGATCGGTCTGGCTGCTAATGCAAGAATAGCAAGCATTGCCACACCCCATATTAGTGAAAAAACATTACTGTATTTGACTCCCAGTTTTACCCGGTCAAACCGACCGGCCCCCCAATTCTGGCCTACAAATGGCCTGAGGACTGTTGACAGGGCAAAGATCACTGTCATTGCAAGGAATTCAACGCGGGTACCAACACCAAAAGCTGCAACGGCTTCATGCCCATACGAAGATACTAAAGCAATTATAACGCCAATGGAAATAGGATAAAGAAGTCTCGTTCCGGCAACAGGCAACCCAATGTACAGGATGCTTTTCCATGAATTGATAACCGTTTTTAGTGGAGGGAATTCCAATGTTATCATTCCATCCCTATAGTAGAGCACCCATAAAGCGACAACTAATGTAATTGCCCTCGCAACAACAGTAGCAATGGCTGCCCCGGCCAGCCCAAGCATTGGGAACGGCCCAAGCCCGAATATCAACAAAGGGTCAAGTATAACGTTGACGATCACTGCCACAAGCATTATAGCGCTCGGGGTTTTGGTATCACCCGTTGCACGGATCGCATTGTTGCCCACCATCGGGATAACAAAAAAGAGAACCCCGGGATACCAGATCACCATATATTGCCTGATAAGAGAAACTATCTCCGGCGTAGCACCAAGGAGACTGAAAAAGGGCCTAATGGTCAAAAGCCCAAATAGCACAAAAAATGTGACCAATAACATCGATAAGATAAGACTATCTGTTGTCAGTCGCTGCACCCTATAATGATCTCCCTTCCCAATAGCCTGTGAAATAACAGCAGAGGCACCGATACCTATCCCCATTGCCAAATTGCCAATAACCATTACCACTGGAAAAGTAAAGCTCAATGCTGCCAGTTCCTGCGTACCCAGTTGCCCGACAAAAAATGTATCAACGAGATTAAATGCGACCATCCCGATCATTCCGACGATCATCGGCAGGGTCATATTGAACAGGGTTTTTGCAACAGGTCCTTCGATAAGTTGAGCCTTTTTATTGTTCATCAAATATCCTCTGCTCAACTAACTTCTATATCGATTATAATATTATTCCATGTGGCATCGGTTAAGATAAGAATTACGATAAATAACACTCAATTTCAAAATATCAATTGAATTAGAGAGGAAAGGCAGGACCGGTGGCATATGCATAAACACAATACATCCTTATATCCTGCCAAACCATTATACATACCATGGTAAGCTACAAGGCGATAGTAAGATCAGTCATAAAAAATTCCGACATCGTTCTTGAGGTCGTGGATGCACGGTTCCCTGATGAGACCAGAAACCTCGAAATCGAGCAGAATGTGATCCGTGCAAAAAAACCATTGATCATAGTCCTGAACAAGTGCGACCTTGTATCAAAGAAAAACATAGAGGATGCAAAAAAACGTTTCTCCAAAATTGCGCCCACGGTCTTTGTTTCCAGCAAAGACAAATCAGGAACAACAATGCTGAGATACAAGATCCTTGAAGTTGCCAATGTAGAAAGAGGGCGCGATATAATGGTAGGCAGTGTAGGCTACCCCAATACCGGTAAATCATCAGTCATAAATGCAGTCGTAGGCTCAAAAAAAGCCAGCACATCCTCAATATCCGGACACACAAGGGGGATGCAACACATAAAAGCAGGTTCTCGCATCAAATTCATAGATACGCCTGGAGTTATCCCTTTTGGTGATGACGATGAATACATACAGGGAATGCTATCGGTAAAAGACTCAACGCACCTGAGTGACCCAATAGGTGTTGCCCTGAAAATAATAGAAAAAATATGCGCCGAGAACAAAAGTGCTCTGGAATCTTTCTACAATGTCACAATAGAAGGAGAAAGTCAGGATTCTTATGACATTCTCGAACTCATAGGCCTACAGAGCAACTTTTTGAAAAAGAAGGGTGCCGTCGATGAGGAACGGGCTGCTGTAAGAATAATCAATGACTGGCAGAAAGGAAAACTTCTCATCTAATGTTGAATTGAACAATATAACTTTTTAACTAACCCGCACCGCATCCTCGATCGCCTTTTGCCACGCACCGGCGTCATCAACCTCGATCTCGCGCTTTTGGACATCGTCCCCCGATTCCGAAACAATAAGTTTCGCTTTTTTGAACAAGCCACCGTTTACAACCTGCGAACCGATGATTCCCTTCACCTTAATTTCCTCTCTCGAATCATCACGCATGTTAATGATCGCCAATCGCTTGTTTGTAAGTATCAAAAATTGTGCACCTGTTCGTGTCAATCTCAAAAGATGCTCGCCCTTCAAATAATCTGCTCGCAGCCGCCCGAGAAGGTCGAGTACTTTTTCACGGTTCTTTGGCTGGATTCCAATGATCTCGATATCTTTTGAACCTGTCAGGAGAAAGATGCGTTTTGCTTCGGCGTGCACACCTATGATCTCATTCACCCTGATGCGGCGGAATATCTCAGACTTGTTAGACAGCATGCCGCCAGTCCCTTTTTTGAAAAAGATGTTCTTGTTCGTAACAACCATCGCAAGCCTGTTCCTTCCAATCACAACCGACTCACTTGCAAGCACATTCTCGCCGCTTTTGAGGATTGCCCCATCGATAACAGAATTATTTTTATCCGGCAAGTTTGTGTCACTTGCTGCGGATGAAATTTGTGACTGCGCATCAGAACAGTAGTGGTTCAGCATTTCAACAAGCAAAGCGCCGCCGATGAGTTTCACATTATGCTTTGCAGCCTCCTCTTCCGCTCCTTTTGTGAAGTCGGAAGTCGTGACAATGATAACCCCATCAACAGTATCACGGTATCGCAAGCTGCTGTACTCGCGCACTTCTTTCACACCTACGGCATCAGCGTATCGTTTGACCTGAACAAGCCACCGGTGAGAAAGACCAAAATGCTCAAGCGAAAGTTCAATGTCAACTCCGCCATCGCGGGAATAACGGGTAACACTTGCCCCGTAACCCATCTGTTTGAACAGGTACGCTACAAGGTTCTCAAAATCGTCAGGAGCTGTATTCAAAAGATGGTCGAGAGTCCATTCGGCCATATCAGTCCTCGCCAACCGAGTATGAAAGACCGCATTCCGGGCAAGAATAAGTAATTATTACTGCACCCTTTTTGCTCTTTTCTTTAGTGGTATTCATCCATGTGCCGCAGGTTATGCATTTTTGGTCGAATATGGTACGGTCCTTTGTAGATGATTCATTTTTACCTGCCATTTTTTCACCTTTCTCTTTCTCATTAGACACTTATAAAATATATAATATATATCTGTCATCTAAATACTTAACATTTATTGATTTTGCACGGTTGTGTGCAATGTGTGCAAAACAGTTATATTCATTCAGGATTAATAGATGCATGTGATTAATCATGGTTGTAAAGATCAACAAAGAAAGATCGGCCCAATCCTTGCAGATTATCCTGAAATCGATGAAGAAAAATGTACCAAATGCGGAATCTGTATAAAAGAATGCCCACATGGTGCCGTTTACAAAGAATGATAAAACAATAATTACGAGCCAACCATTGAGAAGAAGAAGCAACGAGAAAATGCTCACTTCCTTCGCATTAACTCGCACTATATATTTATAAAATATATACTATAAAAAATGGCAAAGTCAAAAAAATGTAAGGTCGGCAAAAGTGTCAAAGAAGTTGCAAAACTAAAAATAAATCGATGCGACAAATCCCCTCTCTGTCCAGCTAAAAAAGTATGCCCTCTAGATGCGATCACACAGAAAAGAAGAGGGTTTTTGAACTTGTTTGCAGATTATCCGGAAATTGATCCAAGTAAATGCATGGGATGTGGGGTGTGCGTGGATGCATGCGCCCGTGGATGCATGCGCCCGTGGTGCGATCTATATGAAACCGATCGACACGAAAAGCAAGAATAAGAATAAGAATAAGAACAAGTCACATATAAATAAGTAACATCATTACAAAATAAAGGTGAGTTCAATGGACGAATTGGAAGCGATCAGGAAAAAGAAGATGGAGCAAATTATCAGGAAAAAAGAACTTGAATCTTATCCGGATAAACCAATCACTGTTGCGGATGCAGATTTCAATCAATTTATATCGAAATATCCATTGGTTGTAGTTGACTGCTGGGCAGAATGGTGTGCCCCATGCCGTATGCTTGCACCGGCCATTGATGAGCTTGCTGCAGAATACAGGGGAAAGATCGTATTTGGAAAACTCAATACCGACAACAACCGTGTAACTGCAATGCAATACAGGATATCAAGTATTCCTGCGATGCTTGTTTTCAAGAACGGGAATTTCGCAGGTCAGATAATCGGTGCAGTTCCAAAAGAACAGATCGTGCAGCAACTACAGCCTCTTATGTAAGACGGAAGTGAAATAAATGTCAAAACCAAGAATTGCAAATAGCCCAACAGTACGTTTGCTTGACCTTAAGTCAAAACCATACTTTATTGTCGCATCCGTGGAGGTCGGAAATACCACTACAAAGTGCATTCTGACAGCCACGAACATGGAAGACGGAAAGACAGGTCATGTGAATAAAATTGTGAAGATGACAAGGGATGTGCGCAATCCTCTGCCCGGTGAAACGGTTTTTGGAAGGACATTGAATGGTGTGGAACTTACACGCGAATCTGTTTCTGAACTTGTCCGTGACACCCTTGTCGAGGCTGTGGAAAAAGCAAATCTCGACATTAAAACAGACCTCCATTTTGTTGTTCGCTCAACCGGAGTGGTTGCAGGTTTTGATATGCCGGAAGAGGTTGGTGAGTTCATCAAAGCATTGGCTGACGGTTGCCTTATAGCAGGCATCCCGCCAAAGAACATGACACCTCCAATGTCCATTGAGAACCTGCCTGAGAAGTTCCAAAAGTTCAGTAAGCTCAAACAGGTTGTATTTGACGGTGCTGTGGCAAGTGTTATTCCGCCAATTGGTGCGACAGGTGTTGAAGTGGTTGCAAATGAAATGGAGGGGGAACTTGCAACGGCTGGCATCAAGGAAGGTGCCAAATGGGCTGATGTTGATTTCAGGAATCCGTGTCTTTCAATAGATTTCGGAACCACGCTTGATGGGCGCATCACCAGCGATGACATGCCTTATGCAAAGACAATAGGCAATTTCTGTGGTTATGCGGGTGCCATTCCCGATGCTATTATCAAGGGCACGCGCACGGTCGATGTAATTCTCGGAACAGCCCTTGATGTTTTTGATGAAAAATCAACTGATATCCTGACACTTAAGCTGAAAGGCAAGATGATCCGCGAATACGCCAACAAGATCCTTGATTATGTCATCATAGAAAAAGTCCCAAAAAGCAGTACAAAATATGGAAGCGTGCCTGTAAATCCAAAAGCTGCCGATCAGATGGGGGTTGTCCTTGTTGGCTGTGACGTTGGTGAGAACGGTTCTGACATGGACAAATTGTCAGAACTTGGCGGCGAGATATACAAAAAACACGGGCTCAAGATATTATTTGCAGTGATCGATGAGGTCATGGCAAAGGTTATTTACCGTCTTGTCAAGGTTGCACAAGACGCGGGGCTTGTATTTGAGAATACATCCATTGGTATAACCGGAAGGGCAGGGATCAGCGGCAACAAGCCAAAACTTGCTTTGAAGTATCTTGATGATCTCAATATTAACCACAAGATCGATGAGCGTGTGGTTTTCGTGGATGACGGGCTTGCAAGGGGCGCGGCGGTCATGGCACGTTGCATGAACTCACTCGGCACACCTCAAAACCCGCTTGGTGGTCGTTCCGGCGGCAAATGTATTTTGGGACAGAGGGTTAAGTTGCAGGGTTGATCAGTCTCTACTTATATAGTTTAATTACAAAATGGGTGTGTTATATTGTTTATGATGTACGGTGGTAAGAAAAAAGACAGGAAAATATCCTGCCTATTGTACTGACATAGGAGACAAATCGGAATCGATGGTTGTTGATTCAACGTCAACATCGCTAATATCAGCCAGTGCCTTTTCCCATATCTCCCGTGATCTTGTACCAATAGAATCCTTTGGAGTGTGCATTGTCCACAAACGGCACTATATGCAAAATAAGTAGAAAAAGTATACGAATCGTCAACAGCGATGCAATTCACTTTTCACGCATCTGTTTTATGCCTTGTGCAATCTGCTTTGCGATCACGGTCTTTGGACCATTGTTATCAACAAGTACCCTGCCACTCACTTCCCACCATGATTTTGGATACGCTTTATCAGCTTCAACCTCCGGGTTGAGTCCTAACTTTGCAGCGGCTTTCTCGATCTCATTGAGTTCAGGCTGTTTGACAGAATCCTTCTTTGAGAGTATCCTGCCATCTTTTCTTGAATTGGTCAGATCAAGATATGCAGGCCATATCACCAATTTACCCCTGTCGCGCATTAACATGACCATCTATTGGAATTCATTTAATTTAAAGTTGGTCCAGATACAGGATCATATTTTCAAAAACCCAGCTTAAATCCAAAGCCATATTTATATAGGTTCTTTGACTAAATATAATAACATGATTCGCACAAAAAACGGTTTCATTATCGATCCTGAGATCGAATCGTACATAATGGAAAACAAAAAGGATTTCAGGGTTTGCACCACATGTGGAGGACCTGTCATCGTGCCAACTGAACTTAAACCCGCCAAACCATCGGACATCAAGATAGAGATTGGTGATAATGTCCTGTATGTATCAAAGATACAGGCCAGGTACCTCAGACGCTTTGATAAGTTCATGCTTGAACAATACCGCAACTCACCGCTTTGCAGCATAGGATAAGTATCAATCACGCTTTTTTAGTCAAACGTTGCGACGGCACGCCCAACCACAGCAGAGCTGCGGTATAATTATGGATCTCCTCAACATTGAGTGGGTAAATATTAGACGGGATTTACAGGATTTACAGGATGGGCGAGCCACTTGTATCCTGTCAATCCTGTCCATTTATTCAAGCAATGCAATTCCATGTTTGACGACATATCCCACAATAGTGATATTACCCACACAATGTTAAAGAGAACCATAATTATTAAGATCAAACACTGAGGACAGTAACCCATGCTTTGATTCTCTGTGACCTGTACGCCTTGCGGGTGTAGCAGGCACTCAACTGCGGTAGGAGGTGAGTGTCCTCTGTGATCTATTGAAATTTACATGAGATTTGTTAACATTGTATAATTTCTAACTATAAAACTTCGCCCTCAGCTTCTCATAAAACGCCTGCTCACCTCCATTTGTTTTTCTTGAAAGCCGCTCAACTATCAACTCTGGCGTGCTTTTTGCAATATAATTGTAGCACGGAGTTCGCTCTACGATAAGATTCAGATCGGCGTCGAGACCACTTGCCTCGATTCCATCTACCCGAACACTGCACTCCGTGTTTTCCAGTATCAACTCAGGCAGGTGTGACACGAACACAGCCATGCTGTCTCTGTTTTCTGAAAGAACCTCAAGTATGCCTGCAATAATCTTAGCAGACGCACCGGGCTCGGTAATGGATTCCATTTCATCCACCAAAACCACCTTGCTGGAATCATCCGCAACCACTGAAAAATCCATGAGTGTAGTTTCAAATGCACCTGCGTCCAGTGTTCCTTTCGATTTTGCGAAATAGTAAAGTCCATCCGACATCCCGATCTCGAGCAACTTCGCAGGGGTCGGGAATCCCATGTGTGCGAGTATGATGCATTGTGCAAGAAGTTCGAGCATTGAAGTCTTGCCTCCCGAATTCACACCACTGAGCAGCACAACCCTGCTTTTGTCTTGCGGGCTGTGAGCCGTATCACCGACCGAGTAGTCTATCGGGGTAACCTCACCGTGCCGCGATCTCAGGAACAGGTTCTCTCCCTTCACAAAACCGACCCCTGTCTTATCGACCAACTCCGGCATCGTAAGAGCATACTCATGCGCAAAACATCCTATCGCAAACCCAACATCGAAATCCAACACACTGCGAACCATCTCCTGCACAATGTCGCGGTATCCGTGCAGGGTCTTTGAAATGTTGCGTTTGTGTTCGATCTTCTTATTATGGATATTGTGCGCCACATTCTGCTTTAATGCATTCACATGATCGCGGTCAACTTCTACAGGATGCATCATCTCATCTAGGAACAACGATTCTGCCATTAGCATCTCTTTTTTATTAAGTCCGAGTTCCTTTGATATCCGCTCTTTTGCTTCCTTGACGACAGCGTTGTATGACTGGGAAACTTCCTTCTCAAGCATCTCTTTTAGTTGCACATCCCCGCTCATCACCTTGAGCATATCCTGTCCACTGATTGTCAATTTACTTTCGGTCAGGCACTTATCCAGCCTTGAGTTTGCATCACGCACGGCGTCCGAGATGCAAGTTTCCATATTTTCAATGATCGAGTTCAACCTGTCAATATCAGGATCATTTCCAGCTTTCACATCCCCTGTTTCATCGATCATGGACAGTGCCATATCAAGTTCTTCGAGATGTTCGTTATCCAGCTTTTCAAAGAACATGGTGCCAGCTTCGCGGATTGCCTGTATGACTGCTATTGAGCATTCAATGGTTGCAAGGTTCTTTGCAAAAAAGCCGATCACCTGCTCAGGAACTACCTGCCAGTCCTCCATACGTTGCAGATCGGATACATATTCAGGTTCAACATCTTCGGGAAAATCGAATCCAAGAAAAGCAGCACCTGACGCAATGACATGAGAATAACCCCGCGCAACATCCACGAACTCGGAAGGCGTGCTTACCATCTGCACATCAATGACACTGCCAAACCTCTGGCGTGCATACTCGAAATCTTCGTGATTGGCGGTGATGATCGCACGCTCGCGTATTTGAGGCGGATTGTACTTGAGACTTAAAGGGCGAATACCCGAAAGCAGATTCGGGAAGTCGCTGTTATCCCGAAGCAAACTTGCAGTGTCCACATGATATGATACCGACTCGCGCACAGATTCTATTTTATCTTTTTTGCTTGCAGGATATGGGAAATAGATGTGAAGTTTATCTTTTGCATACCGCGTGTGTGCGAACTGTTTTATGATATCGAGCAGCCGCTCATAGATATCTACGGACTCTTTTGTTTTCAGGAAATCGGATATTGAGACTCCTTCAACCTGTGCGTGCACCTCGTGTACAAGAGATATCGCATATCGTTGGCCTATGCCTTCAACTTCGGATATGCTGGCAATGTCACCACCAAGTATTGCATCAAGTGCAGCCTCCTCGCTCCCGAAATGATCGATGAAACGCTGTGCCATCTTTTCCCCGATTCGCGGGATATCCTGCAAGGTTTTCATACATTCACCTCGCGCGCATCCCCCACAAACATCTCCAGTGTACAATTTGAGATCCCGCGCTCGACCTTGTACCTGTCCGCTTTAGCCATCTTGCTCATACCGGCAGAACTTTTTGGCTGCATCTTGCTTGCAAGATGACGGTTTCTTCGGCTCTCGATCATCTGGGAATTGTAGAATACATCCCAGAGTCTCTCGACTTCATCTGCCTCTTTATCCTTTGATGACAACGATGTGCGCAGGCTTTTTACAAACGCTGCCGCCGTCTTTGTGAAGTGGTCAAGACCCACCAGTTCACCATTACCTACCCATGCGGCATTGCCAAATATGACAGCCACGGGGACATCGGGGTTCTTTTTGGCAAGCCACCTGCAAAAGATATCCGCAACATCATGCGGCGAATCGATATCAACAGTCTGGATACCATTCACAAAATCAGGACGTGCGAACATGCACATCCTCTGCCACGCGCGGGTGACGTCGCGCATGTAATTGTAATACCTGCGTGCAAGCTTTGATTTTCCTGTGTAGAGATGCTCGGCACTGCCATTACATGAAACGATCAAACGAACAAGTTCAGCCGGGTTCGCTTTACTGTGCCGCAGTACAAGGTCGATATACTGCACAGGGCTTGTGTCGGTGCGGGACATCTTTGCAGGGCACTTGCCAAGCACTTCCCGAATCAAATTTTTCGTACCTGCGATCGGTGTAAATCCCAATCGCACGACCTCATCTTCAGTTCCGGAAAAAGTGAGTTTCCGTTCCAGTTCGCGCCTGTCTTTCGCAAAAACAAGTTCGGCATCGGGATGCTCTTTCAGAACAGAGCATGCCAGAAGTACTCCGTCCACATCTGTCTTGAATGCTATTATCATGAACCCACCCCCATAAACGAGTGGAGATTGGTCTGTTTGCTGCCATTGATCTCAATGAACGGACGGGCGCGTGAAATCACAACACCCATGCGCGCAAGTTCCTGTTCCGATGTGATCGGGCGCGCCTGTATGATACGGTTCGCACTGATCGGGCCGATCCCGGGGATCATGAGCAACTCATCACGCGCGGCTTTGTTTATGTCCATAGGGAAATGATCTGGATGGGCATACGCAAGGCGCATCTTTGGATCGTCATCTGCAAGAAAACCGTCATCATTGAATATCACATCGAAATCCGATGCTTTGATACCATAATCCTTCATCAAGAACGATGCCTGATACAATCGGTTCTCGCGCCATTTCGGTGAAGCTATGCCGTTTTGCAGTGGCGTATCCGGCACCGGATCAAAACTCATGAAATATGGCCGGCGGAGTGCATACCTGTCCATAAACTTGTGCACGGTACTGATTATTTCCCTGTCAGGCTCGTTGACCGCACCCACTACGAACTGCGTGTCATTCGCACCTACAATACGACCGCCATATCCGACC
>JAUWBW010000229.1 GCA_030609665.1 Methanosarcinaceae archaeon
TTTCACATGATTACCTTAATATTTTCAGTGTACAATATCATCCTGAAGCAAATCCCGGTCCAATGGATACGGAAAAGCTGTTCTTTGGCAAGGTCCTCAAATCAATGGGAGGTGAGGCATAATGCCAAAACGGAATGACATCAAGAAGATACTGTTGATCGGATCAGGTCCTATCATGATAGGGCAGGCAGCAGAATTCGATTTTTCAGGCAGTCAGGCATGCAGGTCATTGAAAGAAGAAGGTTTGAAAGTTGTGCTTGTAAACTCAAACCCTGCAACCATCATGACCGATCCTGAGATGGCTGATGCGGTATACATTGAGCCGATCGAGGCAAATGTTGTTGCGAAGATCATAGAAAAAGAACGACCGGACGGTATCATTGCAGGTATTGGCGGCCAGACCGGACTGAATATCACAAGTGAACTTGCAGAGATGGGTATTTTTGAGAAGTTCGGGGTCGAACTGTTAGGCACTCCACTTGAAGCGATCAAGAACACAGAAGACCGCGAGTTGTTCAAACAGACAATGGAGCGCATCGGGGAAAAAGTTCCCCACAGCAAGGCGATATCATCTCTAAAGGAGGCTGAGGCACTTATTGATGAAATGGGACTTCCATTGATCATCAGACCTGCATACACACTTGGTGGTGCAGGCGGCGGGATCGCATACACAAAAGAGCAACTCCTTGAGATAACGGAGCGTGGACTTAAGCGCAGCCGTATCAATCAGGTCCTGATCGAGGAAAGTGTACTTGGGTGGGGCGAATTCGAGTACGAGGTAATGCGTGATTCCAATGATACGTGCATTGTCATCTGTAACATGGAAAACATTGACCCGATGGGAATCCATACCGGTGAATCGGCTGTTGTTACTCCCTCGCAGACACTTACAGATGAAGACCACCAGATGTTAAGGACTGCTGCAATAAAGATCATCCGCACATTCGGAATTGAAGGTGGGTGTAACATCCAGTTTGCAGTAAAGGATGGTGAATACAGGATCGTGGAAGTGAACCCTCGTGTTTCACGCTCATCCGCGCTTGCATCAAAAGCAACAGGATATCCGATCGCACGGGTCACGGCCAAAATTGCGATAGGTATGAAACTCGATGAGGTACTCAACGATGTAACCAAAAAGACACCCGCATCATTTGAACCTACTATTGATTATGTTGTGACCAAGATACCTCGGTGGCCATTTGATAAGTTTGTGACTGCCGATAAGACTCTCACCACCGCGATGAAGAGTACCGGTGAGGTAATGGCGATCGGGCGGACGATTGAAGAGTCTATGTTAAAAGCGATCAGGTCACTGGACATCAGCACAAATTTTGGCAGCGAGACATGGGATAAGAATGAGATCATAACACTGCTGAAGATCCCGACAAGTGATCGATTGTATGCTCTTTATAGTGCTCTGCGAATAGGTTTTACCATTGATGAGATCGTTGAACTCACAAGTATTGTGCCGTTTTTCATTCAGAAGATCAAGAATATCATAGATATGGAAGATGCACTTGCTGATGAAGTGAAGTCCGGGGATATTGGGAATATTTCTGCGGAACTGCTAAGAGATGCTAAACGCATGGGTTTTACTGATTCACTTATCGCAGAATTCACAGGCAAGACACGGGAAGAGATCAATGACCTGCGGCGCAGTTTGGGGATAACAACGACCTACAAGATGGTCGATACCTGTGCTGCCGAGTTTGCGGCAGAGACTCCGTACTACTATTCGTGCTATGAAGAGATGTGCGAAGACGAGCCCACCGACCGCAAAAAGATCCTGATATTGGGTGCCGGACCGATCCGTATCGGGCAGGGTATTGAGTTCGATTATTGTACCGTACATGCAGTCACTGCGATCCGCGATGAAGGGGTCGAGACACATATCATTAACAACAATCCTGAAACGGTTTCGACAGATTATGATACCTCAGACAAGTTGTTCTTTGAACCCCTGACGCTTGAAGATGTTATGAACGTGATCGAGCGCGAGAACCCTTACGGTGTATTGGTTCAGTTCGGTGGACAGACATCTGTCAATCTTGCACTGCCCCTGCAGCGGGAACTTGACCGCAGGGATGACATTGATACAGTGATCCTTGGAACGTCCCCTGAAAATATGGATCTGGCAGAAAACCGTGAGAAGTTCAACCTGATAATGAATGATATTGGCATCAATCAGCCCGAAGCCGGATATGCTACATCACAGGAAGAGGCAATTGCGGTGGCATCACGTATTGATTATCCTGTTCTGGTAAGACCTTCTTACGTGCTTGGCGGCAGAGCTATGGAGATCGTCTATGACAAGAATGACCTTGAGCGGTATATGCGTGAGGCTGTAAAGGTATCCCCGGATCATCCTATTTTAATCGATGATTTCCTTGAAAGCGCAGTCGAGATAGATGTTGACGCGGTATGTGATGGCAAGGATGTGCTTATCGGTGCTATCATGGAGCACATTGAGGAAGCAGGTGTACATTCGGGAGATTCTGCTTGTGTAATCCCTCCACAGTCGATAGCAGAGGAAACACTTGAAATTGTCAGGGATTATACGCGCAAGATCGCGCTTGCCCTGAACGTTATAGGAATTATCAATATCCAGATGGCTGAGAAAGATGGAGTGGTATATGTGCTTGAGGCAAATCCACGTTCCAGCCGGACAATACCATTCGTATCAAAGGCAGTAGGCCTTCCTCTTGCAAAGATTGCAGCCCAGGTGATCGTCGGACATTCCCTTAAAGACCTTGGATATTTGCGAGAGAGGGAGCCGAAGGTCAACCATGTATCTGTGAAGGAAGTGCTT
>JAUWBW010000121.1 GCA_030609665.1 Methanosarcinaceae archaeon
AATTACAAAGGCAGTTATAGAAATGTAAACTGCTGCCCGACAAGGGTTATGAAAGGCTTGAGCGGTATGAAGGGAAACTTTCACGTACCGTTCTGAGAAGAGGGAGAGCGAGTAATCGCTCTTCTTTATTCGGCCATTCCATCGCCACTAACCCACAAAAGATACATGACAGGCGATTCCATAATAAGCATATTCAGAAAAACGCCCGAATTGTCAATTAAATCCGACCACTGGGGAGGATTTTCTTGTTGTTATATTTTATAAATATATACTCCAAGTTGGTACTGTTCCAAAATCAAGTTATTTCAATGAATGTGGAACAAAATTTTACCGCTGAGCACGCAGAGAGCGCAGAGATATTTGCCATATTTGTTGACTTGTTTATCTTAATCCCTCTGCGTTCTTTGCGTCCTTTGCGGTTCATTGTATACGTATGCGGTTAGTTTCTTGCAATAAGGATTATATACAAACGCAAATTTACACGGATGTTAACTAGAATCGGTGTCTGAAAAAATAACTTGATAATCGGACTGTACCCTCCAAGTTAAACTCCAAGTTGATCCGAGCGAAAGCGATAATTTTCTTGGTGGTGAAGGAATGCGCCGCCTGCGGCGGATTGCCTCGGCGTCAAGAATAACTAAACAAATACCTTAGATTTACCTCCTTCCAGGCTTATAACTCCTTGCTGTCGCGGTTGCGATCCCTTCGGCACCGCCAGCTTCTACGATGATGGTATACAGACCTGGTGCAGAGCCAAGCGTAATCTTCGTGCTGACCATTCCGTTCTTATCAGGTTCCGCATAATTCGGGTTCGCTTTTCCTTTTTTGCCTCCCGGACCTTTCACGGAGATCTTCACCTTTTCCGTATATGGCTCGCCCTTCTCCATCACCTGGAACACGACAGGCTCCTTCAATACAACCACCGGCATTCCTGTCTGCTGGCCTCCGGATATCACTATTATCTCCACATCGGTGCCTGCTCCGGGAATGATCAGTATGATGCATGCGATATAACTGATGATCATGAGTGTTGAGGAGTGGAGAAGCCCCTGTTTGATCGATCCATGCGTGATCTTTCCGACGGCAAGCCCCATGGCAAAGGCATTGATCATGATCAGGTGAAAGAGATACCGCGTGATATCGATGTTTTCAAAGCCACCTCCGACCATGGTACCACCTCCACCGAACAGGACACCACCTCCGGAACCGAGTTCGATATTCTCCATATATGGCAGCAACTGGTCGCAGAGCATGTAGATTGTTATTATCAGTACCAGATGTGAAGCATAGAAGATGACCATATACTGTTTGAGATCGCTTTCCTTCTCCTTCTGGATCTTCAAAAAAGTTTTCATATCTGCAGATGTCCTGAAAATGATGTTTGACACATCCCCTCCGGTATATGTAGCCATCACCACAAGATAGGCATATTTCCTGATCAGTTCGCTCTTTGTATCGGCCGCCATCTTCGTCATCGCATGCTCGAATGAATACCCTATGGCGAGCATGGAAGCAGCACCTTTGACAAGTGGCGTCAATGCTTTTAAGTGAGCCTTCGGTGTCTTGACGATCCCCTTTTCTCCAGCACTGCCTGTTTTTGATATCTCTATCAGCGATTTCATGGGATCGATCCCGCTTCGCAGCAGTTCTGATATCTCGAACAGAAATTCACTGTACTCTTCTTCGTATCTCCTTAACCTCATCCTCTCGATGAATGAACTGACAGAGTATGGTACGATCGCAATCAGTACAGCCAGTATTATGATGTGGTCGATGTATTTCACTATCCATGGCATGACCGGCTCGCTGTTGGTTGCCTCACCTGTTACCTTCCCTACGCTTTTCAGGTAATCAGCATAGACATCGCCCCTTTCCAGTGATTCCGATGGGTCATAGGAATGGAACGTCCAGGAACTCCATGCGATGATGATGATCGCTATCAATAGGGGTAATCCGATGATGAGATATTCATTCTTTATATCATGCCTGAGTGTGAATTTCCGGTATGCGATCATGATGTCGCTGATATTAATCAATGTACATCAACTCCAGTATCAAAATAAATAAACCATTAGCCGCAGGCACAATACCATAGATGAAGATACCAAAGACGGTATCGATCGGAAGATCTCCGACGCTTATGCCGAGCGCTCCTGCTGTTATGATGCCAATGATCCCGATGATCGCCACCATCATGATCCCGCCGACATAGAACTCCGCATACATTGCAAGAGAATCTGCAAACTGTTTTTCCATCCTTCTCCTCCTTTCAAGGAGATATGCTGTTTTATCCTCGAGATACTGTTTCAATCCCCCTCCTGCATGGATCAGATTCGCAAGATCGAGGCAGAGTTCCCTGAATATGATCGATGGTGTGACCATCGCGAGCTGGTTGAGTGCTGTGATCGCATCCTCGCCCTGAACATTCGTTTTGTAAAGCACTTTCCTGAACTCGGATGAGATATCGCCATAATCAGACACCGCTATATTCCCTATGGTCTTCAGCGGGGTTGCACCGGTTGCCGCCATGATGGACATGTGGGCAAGCACATAAGGGAGTTCGTTATCGATCTTCACTTTTTTGTTGTATGTCTTCACATGCATCGTAAGCGGAAATATTCCAAGGATCATTAGTCCTGTGAGCAAAGCGATATGGAATGGACTGATGTTACACGGAATAAAGATGAATAGTATCGATGAAATTATAAAAGCAATTACAGCGCCGATGATCGGTGTTATGATCTCCATCGCGATGAATGTACCGGGACTTACGCCTGTGATCCCAACTCTGGATAGTTTCCGGAGCAGTGCGGTATCTGGCTGTCTGTCAAAGTATCTTCCGAGTTTGTAGCATAGTTTCAGGTATTTTTCATATATGGCGTCTGGAGACATGTCAAGATCCATCCGGTGATATTCCTCAGCCGGTCGATACGGTGTGACCCTGCCTCCTCTTTTCATAGCAACTATAACAATGATGGATATAATGAGAAAAATTAACATTATGATCGTGTATGGATGCGGTGCTGCGTAACCGATATTAAACCCTGCCCTGATTCTGAGCGCAGTGAATATGCTGCATGTGATTAACGAAACGACCAGTAGAATTCCAAGTGCGGTATCCTTCAGGGTTTCCTTTGTTGTGATGTCACTGATTCTCATGTATTTAGTGCTTCGCGTGCCATTGCATAGGTCTCATCAGGTCTGGTATAATACTCCTGGATAACTCTTGTCACATCTCTGAAATCCGTGATGTTCCGTTCATACATGTAATCCAGGACAGCAGTCCTTCTCCTCATCTCTTCCTTTAGATAACTTTCTTTCACACCGAATTCCTGCTGGATCGAATCAAAAATAAAACTTTTCCCAAATTCGAATCGATCATCCACAGGATCCCATGTGATGACTTCGTTCGTTAGCAGATCACCTGTATCAACGCTGAGATCGAGAACCTCGACCACGCTTTTTACCCTCCTGACCTTCCGCATATCTGTCCCGTCTGTTTCTCTCGGAACGATCGAAGCAAATACAACACTATCCAGCGATGAAAGCAGCGCCCTGGGTACATTCATGGGCTTGGATTCGAGCCTCGATAACAATTGTGGGAACGAACCGGAGTGGACAGTGCCGAGTGAGGGATGCCCGACCGATATCGCCTGGAACATGGTATATGCCTCTGTTCCCCTGACCTCCCCGACGATGATGTAATCGGGCCGCTGCCGCAGCGCTGCCGTGAGCAGATCATACAGTGCGATATCACCGGAACTCTTTGTTGTACCTGAAAGGCCTGATGCACCACCTCCCTGGCCAAAACCTGTTCTTGTTGCTGCCTGGATCCAGTTATCATGGAATATATTGATCTCAGGAGTGTCCTCGATCGAAACGATTTTTGCCTCCCTCCGAAGAAACATGCAGAGCGCGTTTAGAAATGTTGTCTTTCCTGCTGCTGTGCTTCCTGAAACAAGGACTGATCGGTTGTACTGGAGCAATACCCACAGAAATGCAAATAGTTCACTGCTCACTGAGCCGTATTTCATCAGTTCGATCGGAGATATCGGATCTCGCTTGAACTTTCTGATCGTGAATGTCGATCCTTTTTTTGTGACCTCTGTACCGAGCGTCAGGTTGATCCTTGATCCGTCCGGAAGCGAGGCGTCGGTTATTGGCTGGGATATGGAGATATATTTTCCGGATGCCTGTGCGAGTTTCAGTACAAATCGATTCAGTTCGAGTTCAGGGATTGTTATATTCGCGCGGATCGATTCGAATACCCGATGATATATGTACAGCGGCACGCCTGCGCCATTGCAACTGATATCTTCGATGTATCGATCATTCATCGGAATTTCGATCCAGCCGTAGCCTGTGTATTCCTTTGTCAGGAAATATGTGATCTTCTCGCGCTGGAACATATCCAGACGCATGCCATACCGGTCCATGATATCTGCGATCATCCTTCTGAGAAACTCTTCTTTATCCCCGAGCAGAACATCCGGATCAACCTTGATGTTTTCAAGGAGTAGACTGATCGTGGAAAGATAATTCTTCTCCTCTTTTGTAAGAATGGGTTCGGCAGGACTGTAAACAAGATCATTGTTCGCCGGATCATATTTGATGTTTGCGAACTGGAAAGGAGGAAGAACGGGATAGGTAACATTTATCTCTTCTATTGGCATATCTGCGTTCGCGGTCAGGAAAGCACTTATATCATCCTGTTTTTCCTCTTTCTCATCGGTGTATCTGATCTCCAGTTCCTGGATCGCTTCTTTCAGATTTTTTTTCTTCTTCCGAATAAGAAATGGGAACATATTAACCAACCTTGTGTCTGGACCACAGAATGTTTTTATCCGTTTTCGAGAGAATTCCAACAACATCGGACCCGCACATCGGACACCTGCTCACATAACAACTGACGTCAGATCCACTTTCTATCCAGTCCTCTGATATGTATGACATGATCGCAACGATCTCGCGATAATCGATCTTATCTGCCTCATCAAGCATATCGACCATTGCATCATAATCACCCTTGGAGCCCAGCACCTGTGCCTTTCCACAGAGAGCAACCACATCTTTCTTTATTGACAGGGATTCATCATACAACGATAATGCTTCATCGTATTTCCCTTCCGCATACAGGACCTTTGCACGATTGCGCAGGATCGGTGCATCCTTTATTCCTGTTACAGGAGGATTATCGATCTCATAAGCAAATTCCAGATTTGCTTTCACCGCACGTTCAGTATCTCCTTCTTTTATCCAGATCGCAGGTAAGAAATTCTCTGCGAGTGCTCTATCTGTCGAACTGCGATCCTTTCCGGCGATGATAATGATATCATCATTCGTGATAAAAACGGTTCTTTCCCCATTTTCCACCTGTTCCTGTTCCTCTTCAGAGAGTAATCCTTTTACTGTTTCCTTACCGGAAGAAGAATCCCAGACAATGATATCCTTTCCAAGATGTGCATCAGCATCGATCCCCCTGTCACTGAGGAACTGATCGAAAAGATCAGGAAAATCCTGTTTGGTGATGCCGCCGTCATCGGTTACATCATCGGTTACATCATTGGTTACATCATTGGTTACATCATTATTTTGAACACATCCTGTAGAAAGTACCAGCGCAATCAGTATTGCAACGTATATCAGTTTCACGGAATACTGTACTATATTAGGTAAATATAGAAATGACCCTAACAAAATTTGGTTTTTGTTGATTAACCTACTTTTATTAGGAATTACTATAACAAAGCTTGTTTTTGTTGAAAACCTAATTTTATTAGGGGTAGTATTATTAGAACCTAAATTCAAGACAACTACATGAAAAAGCAATTCCTTGATGATACAGAAGCAGTGAGTGTCATCATCGGCGCCATGATCCTCATAGTCATTGTTGTCACCGGTGCCACAAGTCTTGCATACACGAC
>JAUWBW010000184.1 GCA_030609665.1 Methanosarcinaceae archaeon
AAAAACTGCAAGATATTATCAAAAATGGTCCGGTTATCGTTGAAAAGGAAAAATTCTTCGGTGACGAGGTCATACATTCTATGGCAGAAAATGCAAAATGCGGGATGCTTCAGGAAATCGTACCGACTGTCATCGAAAACGTGGATTTTAAAAATGCAAGGAAATTGCTTGACCTTGGAGGAGGTCATGGACTGTATGCCATAGGTTTTGCAAGTTTGAACAAGTATCTGGAAGCATTTGTTTTTGATCTCCCACAGGTGGTTGAACAAACAAAACTCTACATCCAAAAATACGGGGCAGATCATGTGGATGTGATACAAGGGAACTTTTTTACTGATGATATTGGAGATGATTATGATATCATTTTCTCATCACTCAATCCGGGAGGGCGGGTCCCTGAACTGGTTCCAAAGATTGTCTCTGCACTAAATAAGGGAGGAGTTTTTGTGAATAGGCAGGTCCCGGATGAGGATTCAATATCAGACCCGCTGCTTACTCTTGATTGGAACCTGTGGACATTTGAAGATATAAAGAAAGCAAATTCAAGGTATAGTTTTGAGAACAGTATATCTTTAAATGACTACATCGATGTTCTGAAGGTAAATGGTCTTGATGTATTCAAGAAAATATGTCTAAAAGATGGCTCTATGATTGTGTTTTCAAAAAAAACTTGATCTAATGCTTGACAGGATTTCTGATGTTACGACATTTGAAGCCGAATAAGGTGAAATGCCCTGCAGAAATCCTACTGTCACGTCAACTTTCAAGTGTCGATTATGAAGGGCATAGGTCATATGAAATTAAACTCCAAAATTACCGATCGGTTTCTACACAGCACCGTCAGCGCACCGACTCAGGAACACTTACGGGCAAATTGTGTGCACATGCAGGTACCGATGTTAAAGATAGGAGCACAGCAACTAAACTGAACTAAACTGAAGATATCATAGCATCAGTCTCCGCCGCAGGCGGCGTATTCCTCTGCTACCAGACCCACAATCCAAATCCACAATCCAAACATGGAATTCTCATATCTGCAAATATGACACCGCTTGAAAACCGTTTTGTATTTCATATTAATGGTGTAGGAACATGCCGCGCTACGCGTGTGTGGTTGCGCCGTTTTTCGCATCTGTCTGCCCCCTTTCCATCTAGCAACATTGTATGGTTGACGTGACACTACCATTATTTCTCCTTTTCTTATCAAAAATCTATTTGTCCAGAATAAACGAGAAAATCACAATCATTGAGATGCATCTCATTAACAACAAGAATTTTAAACAATCAAATTAATAAGGCATCAAACCAACCGGATAAAAACATTGGAGACAAAAAAACACATGAAATCTACTAAAATCGTCATCATCGGTCTTGGCGTGGGCGGATTTATTGCCTCAAAAACCGCAAAAAAAGTAAATCCTGATGCAGAGATAACAATTATCGATGAGAAAGAATATGACATGTTCTCACCATGCGGACTGCCTTTTGTAATGGAAGGTGTGGTTGATAAGTTCGATAACATCATACACAGCCTGCCGATAGAGAAAATGGACATGGTCAAACTTTTAAAACACAAAGTGACTTCGATCGATCCTAACAACAAAGTGGTTACTGCTGTCGATATGGACACAAACGAAGAAAAGTCCATACCATACGATTCAGTAATAATCGCAACCGGTGCAAGTCCATTCGTGCCACCGATCCCGGGTGCGCATGAGTACATGGACAAAGGTGTCTTTGTGGTCAGCAATCCCGAAAACTCAAAAGCGATCGTGGAATATTCCAAAAACGTATCTCATGCCACTGTTGTCGGTGCAGGTGCGATAGGTCTTGAAACAGCTTCAGCAATCGCAGCACATGACATCGATGTGACTATTGTCGAAATGCTTCCAAACTCATTCCCAAGGGCAATCGATCCGGACATTGCGAGGGTTCTTGACAAATCGCTCAAAAAAAGCGGCATTAAACTAATGATGGGCGCATCTTTGGAGAAAGTCTCAGGCAATGATAATCATAATGGTAATGTAACATCCATAACCGTAGCTGGCGAAGAGATCAAAACCGACATGGTAATAATGGCTGCCGGCGTTCGTCCAAATCTGGAACTGGCAAAGGATGCCGGATGTGGACTCGGGAACTGGGCGATCAAGACGAACGCAAAAATGGAAACAAGTATTCCTGGCATCTATGCGATCGGTGATTGTGTCGAAACCGTAAGCCCGATAAATCACATGCCCTGGATGTCACAACTGGCAACCACTGCATATCGTCAGGGGATCACTGCCGGTACGAACGCTGCCGGTGGATATGATTCATTTGAAGGCTCCCTTACCACTTTTGTATCGGTTGTCGGTGGCATGGAAGTTGCTGCGACCGGATTTAACCAGTTCTTTGCAAAAGCAGCCGGATATGATGTTGTCATCGGAAAAGCAAGCGGTCTCACAAAACCGGACTGGTATCCGGGTGGCAAGGAAGTAACAGTAAAGATACTGGCAGATGCCGCAACCGGTAAGATAATTGGTGGTCAGGCAATCGGTGAAGAAGGTGCAGCAGCAAGGGTGAACCTAATATCTGTTGCGATCAAAACCGGCATGAATGTGCACGACCTCTACGGTGTGGAACTTGCATATTGCCCGGCCGTATCCGAAACTTATGATCCGTTGTCAAAAGCATGTGAATTCGCAATTCGAAAATTGAAGAAATGATATAACGTATACATCAAATATACACATCAGTTATGTTGGTTGATAAACAATGACAGACCCACAGATAGAGCGCAAACTCATTGAAATAATGAGAGTGATCAGCGAAAACGACAAGCCAATCGGCGCAAGGAACATCGCTGATGAACTTAATGACCGCGGATATGGCATAGGTGAACGTGCCGTACGTTATCATTTAAGGATACTGGATGAACGTGGACTCACAAAAAAGCACGGGTATGCCGGGCGCACAGTAACTGAGTTGGGTCAAAGAGAACTCAAGGAAGCGCTTATTGGAGATCGCCTTGGTTTTGTGATCACACGCATTGAGGATCTGATCTACAAAACCGATTACGATCTTGAATCCAAAACCGGAAAAGTCATTGTGAACATGTCCAATATCGACAAAGATGATTTCGATGATGTTGCAGATATCATGAGATATGCCGCACAAGGCGGTGCAACGATCAGTCCCCGCGTCAAGATATTTGACGAGGAGTCCAACACAGATGTCTATGTTCCGGAAGGCAAATTGGCAATAGCAACCGTTTGCAGCATAACATTTGATGGACTTTTGCTCAAAAACGGCATTCCGGTTGAACCTGCCTACGGCGGAATACTGGAACTTAAGGACCATAAACCTACCAGATTCCTTGACCTCATATCATACAGCGGCACATCAATTGACCCCATCAAGATATTTATGAGCAGGCATTCAACATCTGTTCTGGATGTACTTGAAACAGGTACAGGTACGATGCTTGCAAATATGCGGCAGATTCCTGCAGCAGCTGCTGAAAAAGCCCAGAGTGTGCTGGAACTGGCAAAGAAGTCAAACATCAGCGGTGCAGTCACAATAGGTAAAGATGGAGAGTCGCTCTTTGGTGCACCCGTCGAGGTCGGCAAATCAGGAATTCCTGTTTTTGTAGGCATAAATGCTATCGCAGCCGTGGAAGAGACAGGTATTGAAGTTACCACATATCCAGTCTCGACCGTGCTGGAATATAGCACCATGTCAGAGATTTAAATTTATTTAAGTTTAAGTTTATCAGTGTCGAATACTATAATTAAGGTGATCTAATGGAAGAATGGAGAGTAATCGATTTCGGAAAGGTGGACATCAGGTACATGATGGCAATGAACGAAGCCATCCTGAAAAATGATGAGGGAAATACCCTGATATTCTGGGACCCGACAAAGTCCATCATTTTGGGATATTTCCAAAAAGCTGCCGTGGAACTGGACCTTGAAAGATGTAAGGATTATACGATCGTACGGCGCACAAGCGGCGG
>JAUWBW010000225.1 GCA_030609665.1 Methanosarcinaceae archaeon
GACATGGGAGTTGTACTTGATGGACCGATCAGTGGTGAATTTATTTTTGAGATGGTCTTTGATGGTGAGAGGTATATGCTATCTCGTTTTTAAAAAAACCATCGCAATTGTATATGACGTGTTTGATTCACCGGTCTTGACGCCGATGCAACAACCCGCCGTAGGCGGCGTATTCCAGTAACACCAAATTTTGAGTCATTATGTTCTTGATTGATTCCCCTCCATCGTACTTTTTCAGACGAATTGTAGCTATAGAATACATGAAAAATACAAATTAAATATGTGATTTTTCGTATTGAAGGGGATGTGCCGCCTTCGGCGGATCGACTCGGTATAAAAACATCTAAACAAATGCACAAAATGCAACAATCCCCCGGTGACAAATAACTATAAGTTAAATGTACGCCATCATCCAGACATATCAATAATCAATAGACGAGGCATAAATTATGGAACTTGATGAAGTAGTAATTACAAGAGCGATCTTTGAAGAGTATTCAAAAGCATTCCTTGATCATATAGAAGTAGATGTGGCACTCGTTGGCGGCGGACCTGCCAATCTTGTGGCTGCCAAATATCTTGCAGAGGCAGGGATCAAGACTGTGCTCTATGAGAAGAAACTATCAGTCGGTGGAGGAATGTGGGGCGGTGGGATGATGTTTCCACGAATTGTTGTGCAGGAAGAGGCGCGCAGGATACTTGATGATTTTGACATCAAATATACGGAATACGAAAAAGGATACTATGTCGCAAATTCCATCGAATCCGTTGCAAAACTCACAAGCGGCGCGATAAATGCAGGTGCAGAGATATTTAACCTTATGAGTGTCGATGATGTCATGATACGTGAAGATGACAGGGTCAGCGGGCTTGTTATAAACTGGACTGCTGTGGGCATCGGAAATCTGCATGTTGACCCGATGACAATACGGGCAAAGGTCGTTGTGGACGGGACAGGACATGAAGCTGCAGTGTGCAACACTGTGCAGCGCAAGATTCCCGGCGCAAAACTTGGCGAACTTGGTGTTGTCGGAGAAAAACCAATGTGGGCAGACCTTGGTGAGAAACTCCTGATGGAAACCACAAAGGAAGTCTACCCGGGACTTATCGTTACCGGTATGGCAGCAAACGCTGTTGCGGGTGCGCCACGTATGGGTCCTGTATTTGGTGGCATGTTGCTGTCTGGAGAGATGGCTGCAAAACTCATTATTGAAAAATTGCAGTGAGCATAATCCATACCACCATACCGTTTTCGAGGTTGCTCGAAGGAAAAGTTTATCTAAGAAAGGTATATCTATAAGGTACTCTATTATGGAGTACCTATCACCACGCCGGGGTAGGGTAGCGGTTATCCTGTAGCCCTGTGGAGGCTACGATTCGAGTTCGACTCTCGGTCCCGGCCCCATATATTACTTTTACTTACAAAGCTTACAATATATCCTCAAGATATATTTTCAACCTATTCTACTGTTCAATAATGACAATACAAGTCCAGTCCAGCCTTTTCCCCAAAGCACAACATACGAGGGAACCCACTCTTCAACCCGCTATAATAAAAAAAACCCACTCTCCAACCCACTATAATAAAAAACCCTACTCTCCAACCCGCTATAATAAAAAACCCCCACTCTCCAACCCGCTATAATAGAGAAACCCCACTCCCTTGGATGGGTTGTATTAAGCAATTGGTATATTGCTTATCAATACTACTAAGCAATATGTTGTATATATGACTTGCTGTGATTGTTAACACTGTTGATAACATTATGAGGAAATGTTTTTATTCTTAAAATTGTAAAATGGAAAAGAAAGGTATATCTGATACTTCTACCAATGCATTATGGAGTAATGGGGGAATATAGCAATGCATCCTGAAAAATCAAAATCCGAAGATATTCAATCCAAAATACTTAATTTTTTAAAAAATGAAAAACATGGTGCATCCATTTCAGAGATAGCCAGATCGATCAATGTCAGTCGAATAACATTGTCCAAATATCTCGAAACTATGCGTGCACAGGGGCTTGTTAATTTTAAGTCAATTGGAATGGCAAAGCTATGGCGACTTGGCAGCGGTAGTGCAAACTCAATGTTACTCGAAGAATTGTTGTTTCATGTATTACCCGAAAAGTTCAAACAGATCGATGAGGAAAATGCATATTCATTGAATGTCGAAACAGCAAAAGAACTCTTGATAAACACACTGACAGATTGCGACAGTGTAAAAGAATCACTGAATAACAAAGAGTCGTACATCGACATGATACTCTACTGCTATACATATGCAGGATTGCCAGATGCAGTATTTGAATATAAGATTGTGAAAGAAACTGATGATGATTTTATATTGAAAATTACCAGCTGTCCGCACATAAAATACACCAAAAACAACCCACTTGCCTGTAGTGCCTGTGAAGGTGTAAAACGTGGGATCTTGGAATCTATATTCGGAATATTATCCCCTACATTTACCAGCTACCAACTCATATCAGAAGGTGCAGATTCATGCATATTTTCTATCCCGAAACCTCATATGGATATCAAAGCATAAAAGAGAAAGTACTTGAAATTATAACTTTATAATTTTATACTTTTATTACAATTCGATCACATGTCGTTGTCAACCCTGAACTACCAAATCCTGCAATCCTTAAACTCATATCCTGCCCTTGACCCTATAATGATATTTTTGTCAATTATTGGAGATTATATCCTATGGATAGCGATATTAGTAGCACTGTACCTATGGAAAGGTAAAAAAGTCGCAGTTTCATATGCACTTATCATTTTCGTAGCAACAATGTTGTCACTTTCCCTCAAATCGTTGTTTGAAGTTCCTCGCCCCGAAGACGTACGCTTTGTCATCGAAGCACGTGGGTATTC
>JAUWBW010000029.1 GCA_030609665.1 Methanosarcinaceae archaeon
AATTCAAAACTCCCAAACTCGATATGGGCATGGGCACACGCACATGTGCCGGATGATTTTGATCCCATATACCATGCTGTGAGCCGCAGTTACAGGTACATCATGAGTGGGGAACAGTACGATATCTCAAAGATCAGGACGGCATCAAAACTCCTTATCGGCACGCATGATTTTGCAAACTTCTGTACGAAATCTGGCGATAAGAGTACAGTCCGCACAGTTGAGCGCATAGATGTCAGGGTCAGCGGACAACTCACCAAGATCGATATCCAGGCAAACAGTTTCCTGTGGAATATGGTTCGTAAGATCGTCACTGCGCTGATGATGGTCGGAAGCGATGTTCGTGACATCGAGTGGCTGGAACAGATGATGGATCCCGAATCTTATGAAGAGGGAATAGAACCCGCATCATCATACGGATTAACGCTAACAAATGTGGATTATCCAATGTCAATTGAGTGGACAGAGGATAGTTATTCAATACGCAGGGCGCATGAGCATATACATGACCATCTGATCCGGCACAGGGTAATGGCTGAAGTGCTGGAAGGGCTTGTTCCGCAGGATTAGGGGCGAGATAATTTACTTTTTACACAGGACGTACTTTATACACAAAGCCCTACACTACGGGATTTGGGCAAGGATTGGTAACCATCCCAGGATTCAAAGCAAGAAATCGTTTTATTTAAGTATATGAACATCCTGCACTATTAGTACAGGGATAGTTATTTTTTAAGAGGATATACGTGATAGAAAAGGTGTAATAAATGAAACCAACATTTGAAGAGATTTGGGGTAGAATTAGGGGGCATTCTGGAGAGATCTTTAAACAAATCAGAGGTGGAGAATTCACTTATGAATTTAAAGGGGGATACATTGTTCTTAGTAGGACAAACCATAATATTGCTCAGAGTGATTTTAGAGAAGCCTGTGATCTAGTTCCATTGAAAAACACTGTAGCAGTTCAACATTTAAGGGCCCCTTCTTACATATATGCAATATTAATGGACAAAAGAATTAAAAAAGATGATTGGTAACCCCCCTTCTTATAGCAAACGTGGATGCCCTGCAATTTATTGAATGGTGGCGTGGATGGGGCTGCGGAAAGATTAAACTCATGCTCGTTAAAGCAATGATAACTTATATCCCTACTTAAAACTGAAATTTAGGCGCCTTTCATTAGGAAAATTATATGTTTATTAATGAAATATCACTGTAATTAATATAAAAATTTGGAGGATATTCAATGGCATACTCGAAATTGTATTATATTCAGGTAAATGATTGGGTTTTGAAAACAGCTGAAAAAATGAAAAACGCTAATAGACAAGATTCCGATTCATGGAACACATTTTGGGAAAAAACATATTTTGATCTTGGAGGAAAAAATAAATTCTCAGCCCGCAAAGGATGCCCTAAGAAAGCAGCCTATACTTTATGGTATTTGGGGAGGATAAAAAATACTGGACGAAATAAAATAGACATTTCAATCAATGAAGTAGCAGAAAAAATCTCTGAAAATGGTGCATATGCAGTATTAGGTCAAGAATTATTAGAAAATAATCCGAATTTAAATAAAGTTTCATTGTTTGAGGAAATTCAGAAAGAATTTAAAAAGCGGACTACTGAAAATCCGGCAGAATCTGACCAAGGTGGTCCTAAACTGACTTGGATACTCTTTGATGAGGGATTACTTCAATAACCTCCCGATTATTTTTTGACTCTTGATCAATTCAATTGCCTTTCTAATCATTCCTTACGCAAAACCAAAATGATCCGCGTAAGGCTCTTATGAACCTTCTGCAAATATGTCTCCACCACCACAAACCCGGCATCACAGGCAAACCCGTCCACAGATTGCTCGGATACCACAACAGCCATTTTCCCACTCTTGAGCACCCGGTACATCTCGGCAAAAGAATGCGCATACAGATGATGAAGCGACTCCGCTTTTATCGCAGCCGAACGCCCATACGGGGGATCGGTCACAATCGCATCCACACATCCATCAACAAATGGAAGCCTGCATGCATCACCCACAAAAAGCGAATATTCAGGCAAGAATGCTTCAAGGTTCATCTGCGCACCGCCTATGATCTTTTCCTGCACATCCAAACCGATAACATCTGCCCCGATGAGTCCTGCTTCTACAAGTATCCCTGCAGTTCCGCAGAACGGGTCAAAGAAAACGTCACCCTCTCCGGTTTTTGAAAAATTAACAAGTGCGCGTGCCATTCTTGGCATGAGCACGCCCGGATAGAAGAACGGTTTTTTCTGTGGCGACCGTGCCTCGTATGCACTGCGGTTGACCGATGCAACGATCGAGCCGAACACACACCGCTCGGTCAGGATGAGACGAAACTCAACATCAGGGTTTTTCATGTTTGCACTGTACCCCTTCCTGTAAATGCTGCCGCCCACCCTGCCTTCAAGATTCGCGCCATGGATGCGGGTATGGTGTTTTATCCGTTTGGCACGGACAACATAGGTCTCCCCGGCGACGATGTGGTTGCTGATGTCGGAATTCTCCGCCATCTCGATGATTATATCAATATCAGTGTCGCATATTCCTGCGACCTTTACAATATGATGTGAAAAGGACAAACGCTCTGCCATCAGTTTCATCTTTTTGTCAATGATCTCGTCATTGCCATCAATATCCACTACAAGACACTGGTCAAAAAACGCATGCTCACTGTACACTGCACCCACAATGTCAAGACATGCAAGAACTTCTGCACGCGGCAGTTCCTCATGCTCACCGGATAGTTCAAAAGCGTATAACATCTGAACAGATTAACGAAAAAACATATCAGAACATGCGCTCAAGAGCATCCCTGGCATTCATCTTGATATCTATACCAAGATCTGCCGCTGCCTGTGTTATACCAACTACCTGTGCATCCAGCACATCCTCAAAAGTATTGACGCCTCTGACTCTCACGGCAACATCGCCAAGTGTATTTGCCATATCAATATCAAGGTAGCCACACATAACAAATCCCTTCTCTGCCTTTATGGCAAGAAGAGGGGCGTTTTGCATCTCAAACTTAAGTCCAAGCGCAGTGCCATTCTCAAGTGCGATCTGTTCGATTATCATATCTCTCAAATTCCATTTTAATTTAGATTAACGTTTTGGCCCGAAACCCAGCCATTCGAGGATCTGGTCAACAGGGTTATACGGTACATGGGGTTCGGATGGTTCCTCTACTGCATCCGGTATTGATGTCACATTACCATCAGGTTCTGGTGCGGATGTCTTCAATGTCACATTTTCGGCATAACCGATAGTGATCTCTCCCTCAAAACCAATTGTACCGATGAGCGTTGTAGTTCTGTTGTGAACTGTTGTTGTAGTATTTTCAATCCCCTCTATGGAGGTGATCTCAAATCCTGCAGGAAATGTAATCGTCATATTCGTTTCAGGCTCGGCAAGGAACCAGATATTTGTTCCAAGTTCTGTCAGTGATCCATCAAAGGAATACATCACCTTGTAGTAATTGGTGACATCGCCACGTCTGTACACCTTCCCGAGTGCATCTTCGGATATGGACGAATCGATCTCAGACAAATGTATGGCAGTTGACGAATTATTGATCTTCACATCCATGTCGTTTATGATCGAATCATAAAATGTGTCTCTTGTTATTGAATCAATTTTTAAGAGTTCCCATGCACTGACATAGCCATCATCATTTCCCATATCGGAGTCGATGTAGCTCTTATAGAACACAAAATTCTCTTCGGTGTACTGTTCAGTATACCCCCATGTCATGCCATCAGTGCCCACCGTGATATTGTTCTCCCAATTAAAACCCGCATATGCCGGTGTTGACAATAAGACAATTGCAACCGCCATTAGACAAACAATGCTCACGGATTTCATGATATATCTCTTCTTATCGATCTTTGTCATTTTGTGAATATTTCACATCCGTCCTCTGTCACAATGACCGTATGCTCGGCTTGTGAAACAAGCCCGCCTTCAACTTCTTTTAGCACAGGATATGATGCCACAACGCCTGCTCTCTCAAGTTGCATCAGCGCAAAATCGAGTTTGTCGGATT
This sequence comes from Methanosarcinaceae archaeon, assembly GCA_030609665.1. GTDB lineage: Archaea > Halobacteriota > Methanosarcinia > Methanosarcinales > Methanosarcinaceae > Methanovorans. The sequence goes on from JAUWBW010000029.1 coordinate 4,068, forward strand.
CAAGCCATCGCTTTGCAAATGGCAGTGTCTTGTACTGCTCCATCTGTTTCAGGAGTTTCCTTGCCGCTGGAAGTCGAACAGGTCTGTTCCCCACGACATGATATATCTCTGCCCATGAACCATCTGCCACCTTTCCAAAACCATCTGTTGCAAAAGGTTCGATTGCAATGATGTCCCCCTCATTCAGAATAACCCCGTGGTCGATGTGTTTGTTAGGAATACTTGGCGGAGTATGTGTGAAATACTGTGCAAGTCCGTGTCCGGTTAGGTTTGATATTGGCTTAAGACCATATCCTGTAATCGTATCCTCAATAACTGCTCCTATCTCTTTGGTATCGACCCCGCTTTTGATAATGTCGATCGCTGCATACAATGCATCTTTCGAGGCTTTCACGATATCGGGATTGCCTGACAGGTCAACGGTCAGTGCTGCATCGGCAATGTAGCCATCAACATGGACCCCAAGATCCATTTTAACCATGTCTTTTCCAAACACGGTCTCATCACCGGCAGAAGGGGTTGCATGTGCAGCCTCATCGTTACGTGAAATATTGCACGGGAATGCAGGTTGTCCGCCAAGTTCAATGCTTCTTTGCTCCACGAACTCTGCAACATCAAGAAGTTTGGCACCAACTTTTATCTGGTCTTTTGCCTCCTCCCTAACCTGCGAGAGTATCTTTCCAGCGGTTGTATATTTTCCAATGATCTCCTCGATCTCCTGAAGTTTATCTGTCATGTATTACCTCGTAATTGCTAAAATTATCCTGAATTATTGTATCAAACCTATACTACAAAGTCCTTTTCGAATCTCGTCAGGTTCGTGTATCCATTCTTTGTCACAACGACCATGTCCTCAATGCGTATCCCACCAATGTCAGGATAGTACAATCCCGGCTCGATCGTAATGACGTTGCCTTCCTCCAGCACAGAATTGTTATCCCCTACATTTGGAAGTTCATGTATGTCAAGACCGACACCATGTCCTGTGGAGTGTATGAACCCAACCTTTGAATCGTTCCGAATGGTGTCATATCCCATTTCATCAAATGCATCGCAGGCCGCATTGTGTATATCGCTGCACTTGGCACCGATCTTGACCTGTGCAAATGCTGCATCCTGTGCTGCAATGACTGCACTGTACATATCAGCCAGTTCTTTGGATGGTTTCCCTTTGAGAACTGTACGGCTCATGTCTGCATAGTATCTGCTCTTTTTGTTTCGCGGGAAAATGTCGATAACTATCGGCTCATTTGCCAGTATCGCACCTTCGCCTTCCCAATGAGGATTTGCAGACTTTTTGCCGCAGGCAACGATCGTGCTGTCTGCCTCGCATCCCATGTCAAGAAGCGTATGTTCGATCTCTGCACGTATATGTTCGGATGTCAGGGTGTATCCATTGTGATACAGGACACCATCTGTTACAATGGCGTTCTTTATCATATCAATTGCAGACTGCATTGCTGTTTCACATGCATCCTGAACAGATGTGATGTGTTCGATCTCAGTCTCGCCCTTCTTTTTCCGCATTCCCCGAAAAGGACTTTTGATCGGAGTTACAGTGAACCCCTCTTCTTTGAGAGACTGTGCAGTAAATAGCGGAAAATGCCGAGGCACTGCTATCTTCCTGATATCTTTCTTTTGTAACAGTTCTGCAAGACAATCCACATACCCAAGTGCAGGGTCGCCTCTTGCCTTCACTTTTGATCTGTAGCCATACTCATCTGTTGTGCGTATGTCAGATATGCGTGATTCCATCTCGGCTCGTCCGCGTTCCATTTCCGATAGAAGGAGAATCTCATCTGCATCTTTGGTCTGCAGGTAGGTAAAAGAATCGGATGCAAAGAACCTTGTTGCATAATACATATCGGCATCATGCGAACTGCCGATCATCAGGAAGGCGTCTGCTTTGTTCTTGATTATCGATGAGGTGATGTCGAGGGATGTTTGCGGCTGTGTCATGTAATTTAATTTGTTGTTAATAGTACAAATCAGTTATTGATGCAGGGATCTCTGATGTATACCATATATGCTTTTTCCGATCAATGATTTTGTCGGGAAACAGTATCTGTTAATTCTAACTCGTTAATCAGACTTCAGCCGCTTCCTGCTCGTTTAGCCTCTTGTAAACACTTTTCATCAATACATCTTTGACCTGAGTTGCAAACTCTTTGAAGATACCCCAGAGTGTTTATACTGAAGATTCTTGATTCAGCAAGAATAAATACGATTAAAAGCCAAATGAGATGTGCGGAAAGTGGGGTACATTTAGTATATTTAAATTATAGTTAAAAACCAAACAATATTAACTAATAAAATGCGGGTCTCCTTAACATTGAGTGGGTAAGTATTAGACGGGATGAACAGGATTTACAGGATGGGGCAAGTCATTTATATCATGTCAATCCTGTTCATCCTGTCCATTGATTCAAGCAATGCGATTGCATATCTGGCGAAATATCCTGAATAGTGATGTTACCCACACGATGTTGAAGAGATCCTAAAATGCAAATTCCAAGAAGTGATAAGCAATAAACCACGGAGGGCACAGAGGATACAGAGGACACAGAGAGTAAAATCAGATACAATCTCTGTGTTTCTCTGTGTCCTCTGTGGTTAAATTACAATTGTCTGAAGATTAAAGTGTTAAGCATTAGTATTAAACATTAAGTTCTTGACTATAACTGCATGTTCCAACTAATGCTTTCCTTATGGAATTGTGTAAAACACATCCCACCAAAAATACTCATCAGGACCTGTGAATTTTTCAAAAAACACCATAGTTCTGTCATTTTCAACATATGTTTCGTAGTGGTCCACACCATTGACCTGAACGAGTTCCGACCCGACCGGCAGGGTGACATAGATCCTTTGCGGGAGTTTGAACTCAGGACTGCCCCAGTTCCAGCTGAACACCCCGTACTTTTTTGAGTATGCCATGCTCTGGTCGTATTCGAGGTCATACTCGGAAACATACGTGTAATCGAAATATTTTGTATCAGGGAAATATATCTTGTAGCGCATGTATGCGCCCTGGCGGGTCGCTTCGACATCGAGGGATCGGTTCGTTCTGTATTCGTAAGAACGGTAATTTGTTACTTTGCGGGATACGTTTGTTTCAACAAAACTGTCCCTGTCCCATGACCAGCCTTTAAGGGTTGGGTGGACGGTTGTTACCATCGTGCCGTGAACAAGTGTATCAGACTCGATATCGAAATACATCACATCCTCAGCCCACCGTTTATCCAGCACGATCTTTTGGATGAGTATGCCGGATATGGCAATCATTACCAGAACAATAACAAAGGCTATTGTTGTCTTGGACATTTCCCCTTTTCTCCCATATCATCATTGGTTCTATATTACTTAATAAAGGGGGATATCGGCACCAAATGAGCGATTATGTCACAACCACGCAAAACCTTTAAATGAACAAAAGAATATTTAGTATCAGGAGTGAATTGACTATCGGTGAATCTATGAGAAATTCCATAATTTTGACGATATTAATCGGTACTGTTCTGGTGCTAAGCGGCTGCATTAGTCAAGACAACAGCGAAGCAATTGTTGATGACCTTGCAACTCATGTAACGGACATCAGCCAGATCAACGAAGCACTTTTGAATGGACCTGTGCTGCTTAAGATCGGTGCTGAGTGGTGCCAGCCCTGTCTGGATCAGGCTCCAATAATTCACGCACTGGCAGGAGAATATGAGGGTCAGGCTGTTGTTATGTATATTGATACAGATGAGAGTCCGCAACTTTCGAACTTTTTCAATGTATACTCTATACCTGATACATTTGTGATCGTTGGTGTTGAGAACGGGCAATATGTCTACATGGCACGCGATGGCACTACAAGTACTCAGCGCGAGTATGCAAGGTTCATTGGTCTTACCGATAAACAGACACTTGCAAAAACACTTGGTTATGCTATTGAAGAATACAACAATAAATAGGGGCTATAAAGTAACATGAAATTTACACTAAAAAACGCGACACTGGTTTTAATCTTATTACTTAGTGTACTTGTTGCAGGCTGTGCTGACAGTCCGGATGCACAGGATAATACACAACTTGAGAAAGCACCGTTATCCACACAACTGATAAAGGATTCTGTCGCCAAGGATGATTCCGTCGTCATTTTGTACTTCTACTTTTCAGGTGGATCGCCTTGTATTGCACAGTATAACATATTGAATAACATACAGACCATGTATGGTGACAAGGTTACACTCGTGCTGCTGGAGGCCAGAGACTTCGAATCACAGCAAGCATGGAATGATTATTTTGTACGCGGTGCACCGACTACAATTGTTGTCACTGACAATGGTTATATTAGCAACAGTTTCATTGGTGTAAAAAATGAACAGACCTTGACAGAAGCCATTAATAGTGCAGCAGCACAGTAACGATACAGCAGGTATGATAAAATGGATCTCCCCACAGTAACTCCGATCGCAGCATTTATTGCAGGCATTGTCAGTGTGGCATCACCATGTGTGTTGCCGTTAATCCCCGCGATATTTGCATATTCTACTGAAAAAGGAAAATTAAGACCGATCGCTATCGTTCTGGGCTTGTCAATCTCTTTCACTTTAATGGGGATTGTGACCTCGGCTTTTGGCTCAACATTCAGGGCATATATTGGATATCTTAACATCATTGCCGAGATATTCATCATCGGGTTTGGTGTGGCAATGCTCTTTGAACTCAACGTGTTCAATGCGTTTGGGAGATTATCGTCCCTGCGTGTGAACAAAGAGGAAGGGCTGCTTGGCGGTTTGTTTTTGGGGATGTCGCTCGGTGTTATATGGATCCCATGTGTTGGCCCCATACTCGGAACAATTCTAACAATGGTGGCAGTGTCTGCTGATATTACCTACGGAGCGATGATGCTTTTCATCTATTCACTTGGGTTTGCAATTCCAATGCTAATAATTGCATATTCGGCAAATCTCTCATCTGCAAAACTTGGTGGTATCGCGAAGTATGATGTATTTATCAAGAAAGCTGCCGGTGCTGTGTTGATAGCGGTAGGGCTGTGGATGGTTTATACGAACCATCTTGTCAGGATGTTTTAAGGATTGTTTTGGGGCAGTGGGGTGGGTTTTTTGTGGTTGATTACAACCGCCGCAGGCGGCGCATTCCCATACCGCTGACCCTCAAAGATTATTCATATCAGTCGGATCAATCGTAATCTATAATCTTAATAAACATACCCCACAGCTCTGCTGCGGCTGGGACAAAACGTGATTTATTTGAAAGTTATATATTCCACGAAAATTGCGCCTAATATCTATAAAACAATTCACTTTGCCCGTTTAATGCGAAATTAGTAGATTTTTATCGGTGATGGTGGAATATGCCGCCTGCGGCGGATTAACTCGGCATCAAAAATACCTAAAAAAGTACGTTCGACGAAATGGTTGACGCAAAATACATGATCGTTGATGAAAACGCATTTATCCAACCACCACATCGATGTACCTATTAAATAAAATTTGTATGGGGGTAATGCAAATACAACCACCAGAGGACGAGCCTGATTTTCTGATACCTGGAATAAAAAAGAACGTGTTCATACTCGGTCTTGTGAGCCTGTTCACAGACATCTCAAGTGAGATGCTGTATCCTGTTATCCCGATATTCCTGACAGCCGTACTGGGTGCGCCGATGTATGTTGTTGGGCTTATTGAGGGGATTGCCGAGGGCACTGCAAGTATCCTGAAAGTTATATCTGGCTGGTATTCCGATAAAACCGGGACGCGGAAACCTTTTGTCTTTGGAGGCTACAGCGTATCCGCCATCTCAAAACCTTTGATGGCATTTGCATACGTCTGGCCGCTTGTTCTTGTGGCGCGTTTTTTGGACAGGTTCGGCAAAGGTGTGCGAACGTCTGCACGTGACGCTCTTATAGCGGATTCATCTCCTCCGTTGCAGAGAGGGAGATCCTATGGACTCCATAGGGCAATGGATACATTTGGTGCGGTGCTCGGCCCTGTAATTGCTATTTTGATACTGTATCTGACAGGCGATAACTATCGTTTGCTCTTCGCGGTCGCATTCTTTCCTGCACTTGTCGGCATCCTACTGATCGCGTTCTTTGTGTCCGAGCGCAAACGTAGCCCAAATGCAAAAATATCATTCAGGATATCGCAATTCGGCAGGGATTTCAAGATATTCCTGTTGATATCGGTCATATTTGCACTTGGGAATTCCAGCGACGTGTTCTTGATCTTAAGGGCAGCGGATGTGGGTTTCACAGTAACCGCCGTATTGCTTTGCTATATTGTCTACAACATTGCCAATGCGATCGTTTCCTATCCTGCAGGTGTGTTGTCCGATAAACTCGGGCGGCGCAGTCTTATGTTCTGGGGATTCCTGATATTTGCCGCAGTGTATTTTGGATTCGCAATGATGCCGGCGAATATCTATGTCTGGCCACTCTTTGCGATATATGGTGTTTATGCGGCATTTACGGAGGGTGTGGGAAAAGCGTATGTGGTTGACCTTGTACCATACGAGAAGCGAGGCACGGCTCTTGGGATATATCATACGGCAACAGGAATCACAATGGTATTTGCAAGCATCATCGCCGGACTTTTGTGGGAATTTCTTGGCTCATCGGTTCCATTTATCTATGGTGCGGCGACAGCGCTTTTATCGGCAGTGCTTCTGCTTGTGTTGATGCCAAAGCGGCATGAGATGATGGGGTGATGGCAAGATGTTCCTTTTTCGTTTCTGCTAACGATTTTCAAACATTATTGTCACAACAATAATTACACACAATAATTTAGGCGAAATAATTTTGGGTATGCCGTCGCAACGTTTGACTGATACTGATCAAATGGTGATTTACCGTTTACAGCACACCTTTCGTACTCTTGACATCGCTACCTTCGATAACGACAGCGCGGCGCAGTGCATACGCAAATGCCTTGAACAATGCTTCGATCATGTGATGATCATTCTCACCGTACACCTTCGCGTGAAGGTTCATCTTCGCATTTTCTGCAAGCGATTCAAAGAAGTGCCCCACCATCTGGGTATTGAACTCACCAACTTGTGGCGCTTCAAATTTGGCATCCAGCACCAGATAACTGCGTCCTCCAAGATCCAGCACTACGTCTGCCATTGCTTCGTCCATAGGGATACGAGCCTCTCCAAATCTCGCAATACCGGCTTTGTCACCAACAGCCTTGGCAATCGCCTGTCCAAGAACGATACCCGTATCTTCGATCAAGTGGTGGTCATCAACCATAAGGTCGCCTCTTGCGGCAATTGTAAGATCGAAGTTACCGTGTCTTGCAAATGATGTAAGCATGTGGTCAAAGAACCCGATGCCTGTACTGATGTCGGACGAGCCGGTACCATCAAGTGTAAGTTTCATTCGAATATCGGTCTCGTTCGTCTTGCGTGATATCTTTGCGGTTCTCATGAGATTCCCCTTACTGTCTTAATCTATTTATGAATCGTCCCTGATAATATTTATCGCTTCTGGAAGTGTGAATTTGTTAGTGTAAAGCGCACTGCCGACAACAACACCGGATGCACCCGTGTTTTTCAACGCAACAATGTCTTCAAGTGTCGTGACCCCACCCGATGCTATGACCGGTATGCTTACCGATTCCACAAGAGCCCGCGTAGGTGCGGGGTTGATTCCCTGCATCAATCCTTCGCTATCGATATTTGTAAAAAGAATGCTTCCGGCACCAAGTTTCTCGAACTTTGCCCCCATATCAACAGGGGTGTATTGTGATTCCTTTGTCCATCCCTCAATGGAGATCTTGCCATTCTTTGCATCAAGTGCCACATTGATGTGCTCACTTCCAAACTCGTCAGCGAGTTTTTTGATCAATTCAGGTTCATTGAGTGCCGCCGTGCTTAAGATTATCTTGTCAACACCAATTTTTAGAAGTGCTGCCCCATCCTCAAATGAGCGGATGCCTCCGCCGACCTGTATCGACATTCCCAGAGGTTTGCATTCCTTGACGATTCTCTCAATTATGGGTGCATTATTGCGCGTACCTTCTATCGCACCGTCAAGGTCGATCAGGTGGAGTGTCTTTGCACCCTGTGCCACCCAGTCAAGTGCAACCTGTACGGGGTCGTCAATGGATACCAGTTCGCTGCCCGGTACTCCCTGTACCAACTGGACACATTTGCCGCCTCTCATATCAACTGCAGGTATCACTTCAAACATGTTCCTTTCCACCTTTATGCCATCATACGTTCGATAGGTACGACCAGAATACCGCATGCTCCGACATCTTTGAGTTTGCTGACGGTGGAAAATATCACATCGGAATCTATGACGGCGTGAACTGCCAGGATCGAGTGATCGGATTCGACTTTCATTACAGTTGGTCCGGCAAGTCCTGGGAGAACATCTTTTACAGCATCCAGTTTGTCAGCCGGAACGTTCATCATCAGGTATCGTTTGCCTTTCGCATGCAATACGCTTTCTATCGCGGTTTTTATGTATTGTATCTTTTCCTTTTCAGCCGCACTTTCACGGTTTGTTATCAGGCGTACGGATGATG
>JAUWBW010000239.1 GCA_030609665.1 Methanosarcinaceae archaeon
CTTGATGAGGCTATCACTTTCCTTGAGTCTGAGATCGGATGTACAGTCAAAGTGTACAGCGCGGATGAACCGGAATACGACCCGCAGAACAAGGCGAGATTTGCGGTTCCGATGAGACCTGCGATATATCTTGAAAATTGAGTGGGTTGTGTCCCAAAAAACTAAAAATCAATTTAAGCTTAAGTCTAAGTTTAAGCTTAAACTTAAAACCGCAGATATCGTTGAGGGTGCAGATGGAATGCTACTCTCGGCACTATGTGCGGTAATTTTTTCAACATGTATTTCAAATTAAAATAGATACTTCGGATTTACTTTATTCGAGTAGCCACTTCCATAGCGGTATATATTTAATATTTTTTTCTTTGAATTTTTGTTCATCCTCATAATCCCATGTGATGACAAGTAGGTCATTGCACCTAAGTTCCTTTGATGCTTTGACAATTGATTTTAGTTCTCTCTCTTTTGTAAGAGTGTCATCAATATCATAGCATACCTGGATCAATTGCTTAACTTCCATTCCATCCGTCAGGACAAAATCGACTTCTGTTCCAGAACTCTCTTTCCAATAATGCACATCCAGCAAAGGGTTTATGTAGTTCTTTTTTCTCAAAAGTTCTATTGCGACAATATTTTCTATTCGTCTTCCATGATCATCGATGCCGTATAGTGTTACAAAACCAATATCTGTCAAATATATCTTAGGTATGCTTCCTTCTACTTCCCTTACACCTTTTCCATATTTTCTAAGAACAAATACAAAATTGATATCTTCCAAATAAGAGAAATATTCATAGACCTTTGTCTTGCTCAATGATACATTCGAAGAATTGAGGAAATTATGCAATTTTCTGACTGATAATTCCCTTGCAAAGTTTCTTATCAGGGATTTGATCATAAACTTCAGAGCAGCAATTTTTTCTATGCCAAATCTTTCAACCAGATCCCTATAAATTATCAGATCAATATATTCTTTCAATGTTCGAATTCTAATAAATCGTTCATATTCCAACAGTTCCGGAAATCCACCGTATTTTATATATTTATCCAGATGTCCTTTTAGTATTCCGCGTTCGGATTCTATCAATGGAAAAGTAGGTTTGAAATCTTTTGCATTTAGGAATTCCCTGAATGAAAGTGTAAAAAGGTTATATGACAGTGTTCTTCCTCTCAGGTTTGTGGCTATTTCTTTCGAGAGAAGTTTCGATGATGATCCAGTTAAAAAAATTCTTACATTCTTTCTTTCAGTCAATCTTCGGATGAATTTTTCCCATCCATCGATCTCCTGTATCTCATCAAAAAAAAGATACAGCGTATCTGCATCAGGATTTATTTTGTAGTACAATTCAATGATGCCGGATAGGTCGTCTGCAGACATATCGCTGAGTCTCTCATCTTCAAAGTTGATGTAAAAAATCCTCTTTTTATCTAAACCTTCGTTTAACAATTCATTGATGATCTGAAAGAGGTAATATGTTTTTCCAGCTCGTCTCAACCCGATGATTGTTATCACTTTGTCGATATCGGTTGGTGTTGATAATTCCCTTTCAAATGCTGTTGGAATACTTTCCTTATGAAATTCTGTTATTATTTCTTCGAGTTGGTTTATCATATGTACTAGTAGAATAGTACATGTTTATATATTTTGTTATAGTTTATTAGTCTATAATTAGTCTTGCAGATCTAATATACAACTATCTACAATTCAATAGATATCCGGGCGCCTGTCATCAAATACCGGAATAGTTTTTCTAATATTATCCTTCTCGCGCATGTCGATGTCATGCATGATAATGCATTCCTCATCACCCGCTTGTGCTTTAACATCTCCCCATGCATCGATTATCATTGAGCCACCAAAAAATGTTGAGTACGGGTCTTCTCCTGTGCGATTGCAGGCGATGTGCGGGATTTGGTTCTCGATCGCGCGGGCGATAGCAAATGTTTTCCAGTGATGTTCCCGTTGATTTGGGAATTCGGCAATTGTTATAAGTATGTCTGCGCCCGCGAGCGAGAGTTTTCTTGCGACTTCGGGGAACCGCAGTTCATAACATATCTCAAGTCCGATTGTGATTTTGTTTTTTTCCAGTCGGATTGGTAAGATCGTGTCTCCGCCGCAAAAATACGATTTTTCCTGACCGAATGGGTGGGTTTTTCTGTACGTTCCGGCAAGTTTGCCGGATTCGATGCAAAAACCCAGATTATAATATGATATATCATGCAGCGCGGCTGTTTTTCCATCCTCTGCGGCTTCGATGATAGACCCGATGAGGATGCAGTCGTTATTTTTTGAAAACTCGCACAGTGTCTCTATTATCGGATATGGTGCACACTCTGCGTTCTTTTCAATGTTGTCATAACAGAATCCTGTTGAGAAAACTTCGGGGAGTACGATGAGTTCTGCACCTTCTGCTAAGGCTTCCTTCGCCATTGAAAGTGCGTGGTCGATGTTGGTCTGCTTTTTGCAGTGGCGGATGTCCATCTGGATGCAGGCTGCTTTCATGGTGTGGATATTTGTGTTGTAGATATATTATCTTTGTTCAACATGCTTTTTGAAACAAAAAAACAAGTGAAAAAGTATGGCGAATCAAGGACACTTATGTCGATTTAACTGTCAAACATTGGCATCTACTGCAAAGAAGAAAAATACTTCTGCTTTGGGCTTGTCAATTTATCGGGGATAGTTGGATGCAGTAAACCCTGCTCAAGAAGTGGGGTTAATATTTTTGAAC
>JAUWBW010000204.1 GCA_030609665.1 Methanosarcinaceae archaeon
TCTGCTGCCGCTTTCAGGCTTGCGCTTTCAAGTTCTGCCTTCGCTTCTTCTATTGCGATTTGTTTTGACCATTCCGCCTCTGCAAGATCTGCTTTGCCTGACATTTCCTGTGTCCATACGTGATATACAGGATAGCCAACAGCAACGGCAACAATCCCGCATATGACTGCAAGGATTAGGACCATTGCTATTGCCTCACCTTCTGCGCGTGTGTTTTGTTTTATCGATTTCATTTTATCTCCAAATGTATATAATATCCCGCAGCGCAAACATGTGATCCAAGGATACCAAGTTTCTGCGAAGAATCCTGCGTATCGTTTGCGCTGCTGGTCGGCGGCAATCGGATTCCAACCGATCTCCTCAACTCAGAGTTGCACAGATGCCGCCATGATGAAATGCACCGCGCGGCAAGATTCAAACTTGCGTGCCAGTTCTGTCGGTCTGGAGCTTTGATCATGTCCCGTGGGTTGCACATCGTATCTCAAAGCGGGCGTCTTTCTCCACCCTGCGCGCGGTGTTGGTGTACTGGCATCCTGCGCAGCATGTCAGTGCACCATATGTTAGCGATATTGCTGCCAGCACCGAAGTTGCTTTCGCTTCTAAGGTCGCCCGGATCGAACAGGCTGTTCACGCTAACAATGTACCCGACTGGATTCGAACCAACGCTCGCTGGTGAGATATTCCCCTCACCCTCTGCTCTTCCTGACTGAGCTACAGATACTTGATGGAATATGATAAGGTGTCAAGCCCGCGGAATCAAACCGCGGTCTTCCTGCATGGCCAGTGCAGGCGAGCTAATCAATGCTACTAGCGAGACATGGTGAAATGTGCCGTGCTTTCACGGCAGTCAGCAGATACGCACCCTGTGTCATCCATGATGTCTCAGCTCTCCTGAGGGTGTCCATCTGCTCTTGTTTCCAGGTTTCATGCAATGAGTCACGCGGATTGCCCTGATGTGGCAGTCAACCCGAATCACCTCACGACTATACAGTATTACAAGATCACCACGTCGCTTACCACAGCGCAAACGTAGTCCCTCTCGCTTTTTCTGTATGCATAGTACACGATACAAGACTTGAAATGTTGCAGCCAGGGGGCGGAGGTACCCACCCCTTCGGCTGTCAACAGTATATACAATACCCTTACATTATATATGTATTGTGCTTGTTTTCTGTCAACTCGCTCAATATCCGTTCTGAGAGCTAACATCTTTCCAGATCCGACAGTACTGCAATGAATGCAGCCGATTGCCGCTCTTTTGACATCGCGCTGTTTGCTTGCTACTTCCTGCGCGTGTTTGAGTACGTCTGAATGCGCTTTCAGTACTGCGTATATCTCAGTTAGTTTCATCATGTTTGCGATGCTCCATAACTCAACAGTGGTGGAGTATCCACCAATGATATTTTTTTAATCAATTCGATGTTATTTTTATCCTTTTCAATTCCGATACAATTTCTATTTGTTTCCCTACATGCTCTTAATGTCTTCCCAGACCCACAAAACGGATCAAGGATTAAATCGCCTTCATTGCTACTATGTAGGATTATATTTTTCAACAATTCAACTGGTTTAGGGGTTGCGTGCCCTTCTTTCCCTTCAATATCATATTCCCATACTGCATGATGCGTTTTTTGATTGTTGAATGTATACCGCAAGTCCTCATACTCTTTCCGCAAGTCCTCATACTCTTTCCGCAAGTACTCATACTCGCCAGTAGAATTTAACCAGTCGCGTATTTTTAAATAATGCTCTTCTGTCATCATTGCTGGAACTGTCTTTTCTTCGCTCAGACATGCACTTGCAACACCGCCGCCATTCGTAGCAGTCCCCAACACTTTGTTTATTTCACCTAAAACTATTTTCCCTTTTGCTCTGACAATTTCACTCCGAATATAATCGCGGATTGGATATACGCAATCGCCCATTATTTTTGATAATCCTGTGGCGTCCTGAAACGTGTAATAAAGAATGTATTCTGTCATTTGTTGGTAGTTTCTTAATTCTTCCACCTCAATGAAACCATCCAAAAACCCTTTATTCTTTGCACCTTTGAACCGCTTATTCCATGTGATGAAACGCTTATAAATCAAATCCGTTTCATCTTCAATTCGATTTATCAAACGCGCGATTGTCGGCATTTCAGAATGAAAGATATACATGCTACCATTGTCTTTAAGCACTCTCTGGCATTCTTTAATCCATGTCATACACCAATTGAGATAATCAGGTATGTTATCCCAATCGGCTTTACTGATGTTGTATGGTGGATCTGCTATTATTAAATCAACCGACTTCTCTTCAATTGTAGGTAACAATTCAAGACAATCCCCGATCTTCGTGTCTTGTTTAGCCATCGCACCGTAATAATGATTGTATTGTGTCATATTTGTTCATCCTGTTTGCTTATCAAAAATAGAAGGAAAGTGCCCCACGATTACATGGGGTCTTTTGCCTGTACGCCAGACACGAATCTGGTGGTCTGAATGAACAGTTCCCCACTCTGTCGCCTCTCTATTTATAGTTATTGTTCCGGAACGGTTCCTCTCGCTTTCGCCGCTTTCATGCGGGCAGCCAGTGCGATCTCTGCTATCTCGTATGCGTCCTGTTCATCCTCGTTCATGATATTCCTCTATGTTATATTTCAAGCGGCGCGATGTGTACAGGGCGGAGCGTAAAAAAGGACCGAGGGGATGAGAAACCATCTGACCCTTTTTTGTGGTGGTGTCGAACCCCCGCCTTACTGCCATCGCGTCGCGTGTGATTAGTTGTAATTGTCGTGTAGCTCCGCGCGCTCTCGTTGTTCATCTGTGCGCGCTTTGTTCATTCCTTTGATCTCCCTATCGATTGTTCGGGACTCTTCATCTTGGAACATCTGCTCATCTCTCCGTCTTATCGTGGTCGATTATTTTCAGATTCATTTTCAGATCTTCCCTGAACGCGCTTGACTCCTCGAATGTTATTGCCATGTGGTCGTGTGTGATTGTGATTGTTCGGTAATACAGTCCGTCCAATTTCTCAATTTGGCTTGCTTCTATTTTGATTGTCATTATATCACTTCGATTGTTGCTTTTCCTGTATATCCTCGTTCGAACACTGCCCACATATATTCGATTGAATCCGTTTTGCCGTCCTTTGTGAATGATGGTCGCTTTGATAGAATGTATATATGTTTGAGCGGTGCTGAATCCCAAAAGGCTTTTCGCTTTTGAGATCCCAAAAAGTTTAATCTCAATAGCATTATAACCTCGCCGCCGTCCACCACATCGACAAGCGCTTTCTCTATGATTTCCTGCGCGATGTTGAATGGTGGATTCGTTACGATTGTTTCTATCCAGTGATGCGGATAGATAGTCAGCGTTCTGTAATCCTGATGCGTTTGTGTTGGTGCATCTGGATTGATATCATTTGTATATATGACGTGTTCATCGCATCCACCCAACGCACGCACGATTGCCAAGTTTCCCGCACATGGTTCAAG
>JAUWBW010000097.1 GCA_030609665.1 Methanosarcinaceae archaeon
GGAATCGCAATAACCAATCCATCCGACTGGACAGCCACAGCCCTAATAGCCGCAGCAAAACAAAAAAACATCACCCCGATAACCCTGAACCTGCAAAATGTAGAAGTCAAAATCCAGAATGGTGTCCATTACAGCGCAAACGACACCGACCTGTCCGAACTTGACGCGGTCATTGTGCGCGATGTCGGAGCAGGTACACTTGAAGGTGTTTCTTTTCGATTCGACATCCTACGACAACTTGAAATGAACGGTACACCGGTTATCAACACACCACAGGCAATACAGAACGCCGCAAACAAATATCACTCAACCTGCCTTCTGGCACAGGCAAACCTGCCCGTCCCTCAAACAAGAGCAGTCCAGAGCACCGAAGGTGCTCTGAACGCGCTGGCAGAATTCGGCGATGCCGTAATAAAACCCGTATTTGGCTACAAAGGCATTGGAATTGTGAGAATAAAAGACGGCACAGCATTTCATCCAACTAACGAACCTCGCCCCGAACCAATCGAACAACTCATCGATGAACTAATCCGCGAAAAAGAGATGCTATACATTCAGGAATTCATCGCAAATCCGGGGCGCGATATTCGCGCATTCGTGGTCAATGGCAGCGTCATCGGTGCGATATACCGCACAGCAGCAGATGGTTCATGGCTCAATAATCTAAGTCAGGGCGGCACTGCCGCGCGGTGTGTCCTGTCGTCAGAACAGAAAGAGATATGCATACGTGCCGCAGAAACCATTGGTACGGTCTTTGCAGGCGTGGACATCATCGAAGGACCCAACGAACCTGTAATACTTGAGGTCAATGGCACGCCATCGGGAGCAGGCATATATGAAGCATGGGGCATAAACGCCGCAGAACAAATAATCAATTACGTGACCACGGGGATATAGGGATATAGTAGCGTTTTGTATTAGGGGTTACGAGGAAAATCAAGATGGTTGAATACAAACAATGCATTGTGATACGCGATGATCTCAAACTCTCAAAAGGTAAACTTGCAGTACAGGTTGCACACGCTGCCGTATCTGCATCGGAATGGGCAGGCAGGACTGCACTTGAAGAGTGGAAAGATGGAGGTCAGAAAAAAGTAGTCCTTCGGGTTCCGACATTGCGGGATCTTTTTGAACTCAAGGAAGTGGCAAGACGACACGACCTTCCGACAGCACTTATCACGGATGCAGGGCGCACCGAGATCGCACCCGGTACTGTTACGGTACTCGGTATAGGACCTGCAAGGTCGGATGAACTTGACAAGATCACAGGGCATCTGAAGCTATTATGATCTGTTGTTGAAAAGATCGATACAAGGATGGTGATCTATACATGATGAAAAAACATATATGCATAATTGCAATCCTATTGGTATTCATGATCTCAATTTCAGCTTCAGGATGTCTAACTGAATCTGTCCAGCAGATCGAACAATATGCACAGTCTACAAAATATATATCCACTCAAGCCGAAGAGCCGTATAAACCGGATATCTCTACACTCACAGTCCCTGAAGTACCCGATACTCCCCCTCATATATTCGAAAAAATACCTACAACAACAAGTTCGCGCATGATCCCCGGTTTCAGCCTATCAAGTCAGTATTATTATACAACATTCTATGAAGGCGGCACAGGAACATTGAAGATATTCGTAGAGAACAGTGGCAACAAACCGGTATTTATCTATGGATACGCAATACGAAGTCCGGATATCCCAGGCATAAACGGATCATATATGCAAAACACTGGCATCACTATTCCTGCAAGTGAGGAGAGATACATCGGCATGTTCAATGTGGCGGTCCCACAGGAAACAGACCAAATAACCCTGATACTTAGCCTATCCATGCTTGTGCAAACAATATCCGGAACATGGTATGACTATCAAGAACAATTCTTTGACGGTTCCACAATGGATGTCATACCAATGCCTGCAAAAGAATATCCGGAACATGTATTCAACTCGCCACAGGACGTTTTTAAGAGCGCGAACAACAAAGTAAACCCCCTGGACATCAATGTTCGCGAGATAGCAGCAGGTTCTGCAAAAACCTATCCTGGCACGTATAACATATACCAGATATGTGCCCTGTTCGATTACGTAAAAGAAAATATCCAGTACATCAGTGACCCAAGAGGCGGTGATTACTGGTCACCCCCTAACGAAACTTTGAAAATTGGTGCAGGAGACTGCGATGACTACTCCATACTCTTGTCATCCCTGATAGAAACCATTGGAGGCACAACGCGGATATACCTCACAGACACACACGCATTTACTGCAGTGTACATCGGTAACGATACTGACCATATTGACAAAATAGTAGATGGGATCGGACAATATTATGGTCCCGTTCCTGTATACTTCTCAACAGATGAATACGGATCATGGCTCATGCTGGACCCTACATCAAGCCTCTATGTGGGAGACCTGCCCGGAGATACGGCACTCACACCACAAGGGTGGACGTACCTTAATACGACCAAAATTACAGCAATTGACATAATTCCAAAGTGAAAGGAGATCACTGATGCAAATACCGGAAATTGAAAAAAAGACAGGTATCGATATATACACCACAACCACCGAAGGTATCGGGGGGATGTTAAGGCAGGAAGTTGATGATTTTATTGTAACCGAGATCACAAATCGTGAAGAAGGGGACAGTGGAAAACAACTGATACTTGAACTCACAAAACGCAACTGGGACATGCATCATGTGATCCGTGACCTCTCACGCAAATTTGGGATCAGCCAGAAGCGCATTGGTTTTGCAGGCACAAAAGACAAGCGTGCAGTCACTACCCAGAAGATCAGTATCCATAACATGACACCACAGGCTGTGGATGACATTTTCCTCAAGGATGTTGAACTAAAGGTCATAGGCAGGTCGAACAGACCTGTGAAATTGGGTGACCTTACGGGAAACGGGTTCAAGATTACGGTTCGGGACATAGGTCTGACCGAAGATGAATTGAAAACACAACTCAAGAAAACCACAGATGAGATACTGGAAACCGGCGGTGTCCCTAACTTTTTTGGGATACAGCGATTTGGCGCGATTCGCCCCATCACACACCTTGTGGGAGAGGCGATAGTTCGCGGTAATATCGAGGAAGCCGCACTTGCATACATTGCAAAGTCGTTCCCTGATGAATCCGAGGAAAACAAACGTGTGCGCGACCATGTTTTCAACACAAGGGACTATGCATGGGGACTTGAACAATATTCATTGAACCTGCGGTATGAACGTTCGATGATGCACCATCTTATCACAAACCCTGATGATTTTACGGGCGCGTTCGGAATACTTTCCAAAAGCATACGCATGCTTTTCGTACATTCATATCAGTCATATCTCTTTAACCAGATACTGTGTGAGCGGGTGAAAGAAGGTCTGCCTTTAAACGCCGCTATTGATGGGGATATCGTTTGTTTCAAGAACAAGGATGGACTTCCCGACATATCCAGAACAGAGAAGGTCACAGCACAAAAACTCAATGGGATGAACAATCTTATCAAGCGCAGGCGTGCTTTTGTAACCGCACCCCTTATCGGCCACAGCACTGAGTGGGCATCCGGTCAGCAGGGTGAGATCGAGCACCGTATATTTGAAAAATGCGGAGTTCCAATTGAAGGATTCAAGGTCCCCTCTATGCCGGAATTGGCATCAAAGGGATTGAGACGCGAGATGTTGCTATATGCACAACCAGAGTACGTGGCATCAGAAGATGAATTGAATTCAGGAAAAACAAAAGCAGTCCTTGAATTTTCACTGCCAAAAGGAAGTTATGCAACAACCCTGCTGCGTGAATATATGAAAGTCGATCCTAAAAGAATGAGTTGAACAATTACATTGTGGGGTTATTGTCCAATTTTAGTGGTTTTGATACCTGATGAATGAAAGGCGGGCAGGTGGCATTACCTGATATCAGGCGGACGGCCGCGGGTGGTTGAACTATTTGAAAATGAACGTGCTGCCATCACGCACGAAGTGCGGCACCGTGCTTCACCACGAAGCAGAATGCGCATCAAAATTTTAAACACCGCTATCATCGAGTGCGGGTGGAGGCAGTGGAATGCGCCGCCTGCGGCGGAGTTGCTGCTTCGGCCTAAATTTACTTATCTGGCTTTGCGCACGCACGCCCGTGATCAAGACTGCACTCTATCGGCGGCGGGTTCAGTGCAACAAAAAACAAGTGGGTGGGGCGCAGGCGTCTGAACGAAATCAAAAAAGACAGGGGACTAACGCGCAGAGTGCGGCGCTTTCCTCCGCCAACCAAATGCAAAGAAATACAGGCTTCGTACTTAAGTACGGCATCTGTGACCAGCATATTTATAAATCATAATCGCGATTATTATAATCGTAATTATGAAATTTGTAAACCGTATTCAAGAGCTTGATTTTCTTGAGCGCAAATATAAGGAACCTGACGCTCAGCTGATAATAATCTATGGAAGGCGGCGTACGGGAAAGACGGAAACTGTACTGCAGTTTTCAAAACCAAAGCCGAGTATATATTTCCTATCAACGAGATCAAACGAGAAGGATAATATTGATAACTTTTTTGATGCTTTATTCGAATATTTTCAGGATGAGACGTTATTGAGACTTGAGAAGAACTGGGAAAATATATTCCAGTATCTTTCTGGAATAAAGGAACGATTGGTACTGGTGATTGATGAATTCCCATATCTTCTCGAATCCAACAAAGCTGTGACTTCGATTTTCCAGAGGGGATGGGACCTGTACCTTAACAAAACCGACATTATGCTAATCCTCCTCGGCTCATCGGTGAGCTTGATGGAATCCGAGGTATTGAGTGCAAAGTCGCCACTGTATGGAAGAAGAACCGGGCAATGGAGGATCACTCCGTTGGAATTTACGCATAATCGTGAATTCTATCCCAATTATACGCAGCAAGAGCAATTATACACATACTCATGCCTTGGTGGGGTTCCTGCCTATCTTCTGCAATTCGATCCGTTGAAGGATTTCTGGGACAATGTCCATGATAAGATACTATCAAAAGGTGAATTCCTGTTCGAAGAAACCGATTTTTTGTTAAAAGAAGAGTTGAGAGAACCAAAAGTGTATTCATCAATTTTAAAAGCCATATCACAGGGCAAAACAAAATTTAGTGAGATAATGACACAGACAGGCATCAGTAAATCATCCCTATCTGCATATCTGGAGACACTGGAACGGCTGGATCTGGTTGTAAGGGAAATTCCAGTGACCGAAACTATCCGGTCAAAGAAGGGGAGATATTTTTTAAAAGACAATTTCTTTAAATTCTGGTACAGATATGCGTTCCCAAATCTGAGACATCTTGAAAGCGGCAACAGTAAATACGTGCTTTCAAAGATCAAGTCTGATTTTAACAGGTACATGGGTCATTCTTTTGAAGGAATAACCATTGAATTTCTCACCGGCAACCTACAACGTGTGCCTTTTGAGTTTACAGATATTGGCAGGTGGTGGCACAAGGAGCAAGAGATCGATATAGTCGCATTGAATGAGGACACCGGAAAAATTCTTTTCTGTGAATGTAAGTGGAGTGAGCTGAAAAGAAAAGATGCTGATAGAATATTAATTGACCTTAAAGAAAAGTCAACCGCTGTCAAATGGCACAAACACGAGCGCTCGGAATACTTTGGATTAATCGCAAAAAAAATTGAAAATAAGGCAGATTTACGGGAACAGGGATATATCGCGTTCGATTTGCAGGATATGTTCAAATAGCTGTACTTTTTAAAATGATTCCAACCCCTTTAGTTCCTTCAATCTACCGGCACCCCTCCGCTCTCTCGCTCGCGGATTGGTGAAAATGGGGGCGTGGTTCTTATTTTTCCAGACACGGATTCACACCGATTTTCACGGATTTGAACTGTGAGGGAGGGGGAGTATGAGTTCGCACGCAGGCGGCGGCGGGTTCAGTGCAGCAAAAAAAGGCAGCTGGGGCGCGGCTTTCGCGCTCGCTTCCAGTTCACACCCCGCGCCAGCCCCGCTGCTTGTGTCAAGACCGCGCGCAGGCGGCGTTTTGCGCTTGGAGCGGGCGCGGATGAGTGAAAATACGGCGAAGGTTAATCATTTTTTTCAGACGCAGATTCACGCTGATTTACGCAGATTTGAACTTGAAAGGGGGAATGAATTGTGAATTGGTGCGCAGGCAGTATGCCTAAAATCAGTAAGGGGCGCAGACATAATGGACGGAATGAACAGGATGGACAGGATGACTCAAACCAACATTCAAATCCTGTCCATCCTGTAAATCCTGTCTGAAATTTTCTGCGTGTTCGCGCGCAGGCTGCGGAGACTCGCCAGCCAGACTCCGGTCGTTTGATTTGCAGACGGCGCGCATGCTGTGAAGGCAGCATGGAACTGAAAAGATAAATAATTTCGGGCGAGTTTGAGATTACGGAGCCGGTTGGGCGTATTGTATTATGAAAAATTGACATGTGTTTATCTGGAAGAGGTCAATTATAGAAGATATAATAAGTGTGTCTTACATAGTCTATTATGATGTCCAAAGACGAAATGAAAGAAGAAGCAAAGCAAAATATCAAAAAGCTTGTTGAACGAAATACATACAAGGAGAAAACAAAGTGCAAGCCGCAACATGCACCGTTTGATGACGGTCACGACTGCACTTATTAGGCGGGAATTGGGAGAATTATCGCCCAAAATGCAGGATGAAGTAGCGAACAAACTGCAAAAACAGTTTGGTCTTGCATAAAATCGATCTTAAAAAAAGCTAAACAACAAGAGGGATAAACATAACAGAGAATAATGTGGACACTGCCTTTTTCCATTCATGGTTTCGAAATTACGTAAAAGGTTTTTACTCGGATGATCCAAAGATCCAGATGAATATCAGACTTAAAGAAGAACACTCGTTACGTGTTTGTAAGGAGATCCTTCAGTTAGGCAAATCCCTGGATCTCAATCAAAATGCACTTCGTCTGGCTGAGACCATCGCATTATTTCATGACATAGGTCGCTTTGAACAATTCAGGACCTATGGCACTTTCAATGATAAAGTATCGGAAAACCACGCAACTCTCGGGCTGAAGGTTTTAGAAGAAACAAAC
>JAUWBW010000003.1 GCA_030609665.1 Methanosarcinaceae archaeon
GAGGATGTTGTCATCAACAAAAAACTGGGCAAACACGGCGCGAAACTGCTGGATGACGGTGACACAGTGATGACGCACTGCAATGCAGGCAAGATGGCATGTGTGGACTGGGGAACTGCACTTGGTGTGATACGCTCGGCTGTTGCTGCCGGCAAGGAGATCAATGTGATATCATGTGAGACACGGCCTCTCAACCAGGGCGGCAGAATTACAACATGGGAACTCATGCAGGATAACATTCCCGTTAAACTTATCACGGATTCGATGTCAGGACATGTTATGCGTAAGGGAATGGTGGATAAGGTTATTGTCGGGGCTGACAGGATAACTGAGGATGTGGTGTTCAACAAGATCGGAACATATACACATTCTGTGATCGCAAAGGAACACGAGATTCCGTTCTACGTGGCTGCGCCAGTATCTACTTTTGATTTTGAGGGCTGGGAAGACAGTGTTGAGATCGAATTGCGCGATCCCGATGAACTGCGGTTCTTTGGAAAGGAGCAAATTGCGCCACTGGATGTTGAGGTGTACAATCCTGCTTTTGATGCGACACCAATGGAGAATATCAGTGCAATAATTACAGAGCGAGGGATATTTGAGCCGCCTTTTTTGATCGAGTAAGTGAAAATGTGAGTGTTGCTAAAAAAATGGGCGCAAACCTTTAAACCTTGTAAAGCATGAATGGGATTAATTAACTATAAAGTTACTAATGCTTAGATTACAACAATTATTCATATTATGTTAAACTAAGCTCATAACATACATATCACACATGGAGGGAACAATGGCAAAAAAATCAAGTGGCGATGGACTTATGTCATCCGCAGGTCTTATGCGGTATTATGATGCCGACAAAAAGGCAATACACGTCCAACCAAAAACCGTAGTCACATTTGGAATTATCGCAGGCATTGCAATTTTGTTTTTAAATGCAAGTTTTGGCCTTTGGCCATAATTATTTTGGTACGTAAAGTATCACCAATACAATAAACCAGACCGGAAAAACAGCATTCTTTTTTGGACTGCTTCTCATACTGTCAGGAGTCTACGGAATCCTGCAACCCTCAGACAATTCCAATGGATGGACAATGTCAGATGAGGGTCTGCCCTCATATTCTGAACGTGGGGATATCGTTTACTCGATGACAGATCTGGACAATACAGGTAACGGTGATATACTCAGGTCTGTTTCATTTGAAAGCCAAGATGCATTTGCCAAATTTCTCTCGTATCAGAATCTTGGAAGCAATAGTCTCAGATATCCTACATAGGGTATCTTGTACCGTGCAACTCCAATGATCCATTCATCCTTAACAGGAATGTGGTAGCTGATATCCCCTTGCTGGTCAAAGTGTGAATTGGTGATATCATTATCGCCTTTGGTAATATATCCGCTGCCTGGTGCCGGCGGTCCACCAGTCCACATTGGCTCCCCCTTTTCCACATAGTACATAGCCCTGTGGATAATTGGTGTCGCATCTTCCTTACCGTATGGACGATACAGTATCACATCTCCGCTTTTTTCAAATGATGAATAATCTCCATTATCAGGTTGGTTGGTAATCACCTGGGTTCTATCTATATTTTCAATAAAAATTATATCTCCAACATTCATGTGTGGTTCCATACTTCCTGATTCTACAGCTACCATAGGGGTCCACATACCAAATGCAACCTGAGAAAAGGATGCAAATACCAGCACAGCTAATGCTACAGTAAGAATATCACGTGTAAGCGATATCCAAAATTTGTCGCTCTTTCTAAATGTATGGATTGCATCTTTTATGTTCATCCCATTCTCCCTGACAATTGTATTATAAATATATTGGAATTATATTCTATCACAATAATATTTCATTCATAACAATAGAACATCATAATATTAAGTCATATTACTATGTAGTTGTAATTTAGTTATGTATATTTATTGTTAGTCGTTGTGGTTGGTTAATTGTAATGAAATTTATCACGATATTTGTCATAGCACAATTACAGTCGTTAGTATGTAACCGAACATTATTAAAACCATTGGTGAAATGTTAGTTGACATTCATTTAATATGAGGTACATACAAGGTATATACAATGCAGAAAGTCGATATTATAGCAATGTTTGCGGAAGAAGGCTATCAGGCGAGCCCTGATGCTGTGGAAGTGATATTTGCAAATGGTTCTCCGGTTGAACTTGTCGGATACATACTTGCAACCATCGATGAATCCGTATTCGTAGTTGAGGCTGAACATATAGATCTTGATGGATTTAAGGTCGGTCCGGAAAAACCAAATCAAAATCCAAATCAAAATCAAAATCAAAACACAGAACCCGAATCCAATCCATTGGAAACAGTCACTCACACTCATGTAGATCCAGTCCCCCCATCTTCTTCGTCAACATCTTCATATTCATCGCCTGATGGTTGTAAATCTGGATTTCGGTCTGAGTGTGAGAGTAAATATACAGAAAATCCTGTTGACATCATATCTGACATAACGGACCAGTCAACATGTGTCGGTGAATACATGGAATTTGTCCAGTATTTCAGGAACCGGTACAGTAAACTGAGCGAAATGATACGCGGCAGGGTGAATGCAAGACCTATAGAAAGTCTTGTCAAGAACCGCAGACGAGGCGGTGGAATGAGGCAGGAACGGGGCGAGGGTGGTTACAATGAGATATCCATCATAGGAATGGTATCCGAAATTAAGACCACTACCAATGGACACAAGATCATTGAACTTGAGGACTCGACAGGTTCGTTCTCGGTGCTTGTGCGTATGGCTGATAAGGATCTGTTCGAGCAGGCATCTCGCCTTGTGCTTGATGAGGTTGTGGGTGTCACGGGCGCACTTACCAATGACGGAAATTTGATGATCGTAAAAAAGATCATAATGCCTGATCTTCCGGCTATGTCACTTAGAAGAAATACCACATCCGGAAAAGCGGTTTTTATATCGGATGTGCATATCGGAAGTTCTACATTCCTTGAGGATGCATGGCATCGTTTTATCGATTTTTTGAACGGGGATGTGGATAATGAAGACATGCGCAAGATAGCCAGTGAAGTGAGGTATCTGGTGATTGCAGGTGATCTTGTCGATGGTGTGGGTATATTCCCTGGTCAGGACAAGGAGCTTGAGATATATGATGTGTATGACCAGTACAAAAAAGCTGTTGAGTACTTCAGTCAGATACCGGATCACATAAAGATAATAATAGGACCCGGTAATCATGACGCTGTACGTCAGGCAGAGCCGCAGCCCCAATTTCCAGACCACATAAGATCACATTTCAAGTACAATGGTAATGGCAACGGTAATGGCAATGATTACGGTAACATTACTTTTGTGGGCAATCCCGCAATGGTCAACCTTGATGGCGTAAAGGTACTCATGTATCATGGGCGTTCGATCGATGACCTTGTTGCAGAAATTCCCGGTGTGTCGTATCAGGACCCAACAACCGCAATGGTCGAGATGATGAAACGCAGGCATCTTTCTCCAATATATGGGAGCAGGGTTTCTATTGCACCCGAAAAGCACGACCATTTTGTGATAGACCGGATTCCTGATATCCTCCATTGTGGGCATGTCCACACTGTGGGAGTGAAGAACTACAAGAATGTGCTTTTAATAAATTCAGGCACATGGCAGGCGCAAACAGAGTTCCAAAAACGTGTGAATCTTATGCCAACACCTGCACAGGTTCCTGTTGTCGACCTGTCAAACCTGAAGACAACGATGTTAAAGTTTGAATAATGATTTGGTTGATGATTTGATTAATAATTCAAATATATGTTTAAGTGATAATATGAGAGTTACAATGTCTAAGCAAGATGAAATAATTGACATAAAGGGTAGAAAGGATACAATTGATATTCCTGATTTTAAGACCCTGTTAAAGAAGCAGGGTTACAGCCTTGCAGGCAACCATTCGGCAGTCAAGACGTGTCTGTGGCTTGGTCGTTCAATGAAGGATGAGGGTTCGTGTTACAAATCGCGGTTCTACGGCATCACGTCGCACCGTTGCATCCAGATGACACCGACACTCATGTGCAACCAGGGATGTCTACACTGCTGGCGCCCTACGGAAATTGATGTAACAGCGCCTACCGAGTGGGATTCTCCAGTGGAAATAGTTGGGTCATGTATCGCAGCACAGCGAAAATTGATATCAGGTTTTGGAGGGTCTGCACCAAGGGAGCGCTGGCTGGAAGGAAACGAGCCGAAACACGCGGCAATATCACTGTCAGGCGAGCCTACGATGTACCCATACCTGCCTGAACTTGTTGAGGAATTCCACAAGCAGGGGATCAGTACTTTTGTTGTTACAAACGGCACAAATCCTGAGATGCTGAAAAAGATCAATCCAAGCCAGTTATACATGAGTCTGGACGCGCCGGATGAGAGTACCTACATAAAGGCGTGCTTGCCCAGATCCCCGAATTTGTGGAATAGGATAAACGAATCCCTGCATGTTCTCAAGGATAAGGAAACGCGGATAGCCATCAGGATAACGGCTGTCAAGGGTTTGAACATGTTCGACCCGGCAGGATATGCGGAATTGATAAAAAAGGCGGAACCGGACTTTGTTGAGGTCAAGGCATACATGCATCTTGGTTTTTCAAGAGGGCGCCTGCCGCGTGAGGCTATGCCTTCACACGATGAAGTGATGGCTTTTGCAAAGGATATCGCGTATCATCTTGGGTATAAGGTCGCGGACGATGTAGAGATTAGTAGGGTTGTGCTTTTGTCGAAGGATGGGAAAGTTTCCGATTTGGTGGTTTGATGGCTTTGTTTGGGGAATAATACTGATTGGTATGATACCAATTAGTATTATACAACATTTGGCTCATCGCTGTTTTGTATTCGACATACAATTGTGTATCAAGATCATGGTATTGCCCATCTTGCTTATGTTTCACAAATAAACACCATGGTACCAATAAGGCAACTATTATAGAGAATTATATAGTTCGAGTTAATGCGAACGGAGTGAGCATTTTCTCGTCGAATGAATCGTCATTGATAACCGTTATGAATATGTCAGCATGTTTATATAAGATTAAATGATACAAAAATATGGGAGTAACATTAGATCAAGCAATCCAGAGACATAACCCTACATCATTTTCGTATGGGGGTACGTTTTTGTATGGGGGTACGAAATGACAAAACCGAAACAGGCTATAAAATTAAATAATGATATGGGTGAACTTGCCAGTGTCCACAGGCAACAAATCGCCATTCAGATCGCTATTGGTAAACTCGAAAAGAAACTTGAGCAGAACGAGCATTACATTGAAACGCTAATGGAAGCTAATCAAGATCCAAACGAATCAATGGTCAATGCATATGCTAAGATAAATAAAAATGAGATATACGCCAATATTTTTCATGAAAATTTGAAATTGTCATGAAATACGGATCACGATTCGAATGATTGAAAATCGTAGTTGCCATTAGCAGGGTTACATCGAATCAGAACTCAATCACATATATTGCAGGGTGATAACATGCACCCCATTCTGTTTGATCCAGTATATATTTTATAAATATATAGTTCGAGTCAATCCGAGCGGTAGCGAGGATTTTCTCGTTGTATATAATTTATAGAATTATATAGTTCGAGTTAATTCGACCGAAGGGAGAATTTTCTCGAATCAATGCAGTCGAACATTTGCTCATCTCCAGATGTTTTGATGAATCGTTCACCACTGTCCAACAGATATTGAAATTTGTTACTTTTTTGCCATTGGACAACAAGATTCAAAATAGCAGAATCAACGAATCACCCAGCAACTTATAAGTATTTATAAAACTGATTTATGATATCAATAATAACAATGACTACCCAAACATATCACAACCATCAATACTCAGGAGACTTTTCTTGACCTGTAAGATCACAAAAGATTCAGTGGTTAATGCCACCATCGATATCTTGAAAAGAGCGGAAACACAGCTCCCATCTGACGTGATAAACGCGCTCGAACAAGCGCAGATGCGTGAAGCAAGCCAGATAGCAAAAGCACAATTATCCGCTATCCTTCAAAACATCGAGATTGCAAAAGAGCATAGCATCCCGATGTGTCAGGATACCGGCATCCTTGTATTCTTCGTAGAACTTGGACGGAACGTTCATCTTGATTTTAACCTTGAGGATGCCATCATTGAAGGAGTCCGTCGCGCGACCGAATCAATCCCACTGCGCCCGAATGCTGTTGAACCTCTCACTCGCAAAAACAGTGGGAACAACACAGGTATCGGTCTGCCGGATATCAAATACGAACTCGTTGACGGAGACAAAATAA
Organism: Methanosarcinaceae archaeon; assembly: GCA_030609665.1. Classification (GTDB taxonomy): domain Archaea; phylum Halobacteriota; class Methanosarcinia; order Methanosarcinales; family Methanosarcinaceae; genus Methanovorans. Next base: position 6,314 of record JAUWBW010000003.1, read on the forward strand.
CCATCACAGTCGCGCCAAAAGGCGCAGGGTCAGAGAACATGAGCGCAATAGCAATGCTCAACCCGACCGAAGTAGACAGCATCCGCAACTTCATCCTCACAACTGTCCTGAACGCAGGCGGGATGCCATGTCCGCCTATTGTGGTCGGGGTCGGGATCGGAGGTTCGTTCGACAAGGCAGCACGCCTTGCTAAATCTGCACTTCTTCGAGATATAGATCCCGAAAACATGACTGAACTCGAACGTGACATCCTCAATGACATTAACTCACTCGGAATTGGTCCAATGGGACTTGGAGGCAATACCACCGCGCTTACAGTCCATATCAAGACCGCACACTGCCACACCGCATCACTTCCAGTTGCAGTGAACATACAATGCTGGGCAAACCGTCATGCATCAGTCACCCTTGGAGGTGATGAATAAATGGAATATCACCTAACAACACCGCTTAGTGAAAGCGACGTAACACAACTCAATGCCGGTGATATCATCTATCTTACAGGCACCGTGTTCACAGCACGCGATGAAGCCCATGCCCGAATACTTGAAATGGAAGAAAAAGGCGAAACACTGCCATTTGATCTTGACGGTGCGGTCATATACCACTGCGGACCGCTCATGCAACAGATAGACAACAAATGGCGCGTCGTTGCAGCAGGACCAACAACAAGCGGTCGGATGTCAAAAATGACACCGCCTCTTCTTGAAAGGTCCAATGTCCGCGCACTGATTGGAAAAGGCGGCATGCAGAATGTCTCCGAATCACTCAAAGACCGATGCGTCTACCTGACCTACACAGGCGGGTGCGCGGCACTTGCAGCAGAATCTATCAAGAATGTATCAAATGTCCACTGGCTTGATCTGGGAATGCCGGAAGCGGTATGGGAACTTGATGTCGTAGAATTTGGTCCACTTGTCGTTGGAATTGATTCAAAAGGCTGTGACCTGTTATCAGACGTACGGGAAAATGTAAAACATGCATTTTCCAGAATATGATCTGATTTGATCTGGATCTGCTCTTTATCTATTCTTCTTCATACAAAGAATGTAAATGCTGCCCATGCAACAAATGTCAGAAGTACAGAATGTTTAAGTCCGGCAGCAAACTCTCCTTCACCAAGTTGTCCTGCCACCAGTCCGCTTACAAATCCCTGTATCACAGATGCATGAAATAGAATACGCGTGAATTTATCCGGATCGAACGCACCCAAAAACTGCGATCCTGCACCTGCTGCTGATGCAGCTTGACCCGCCTGTGCCATTGTCGGGACAAATGTGGATGTCAACATCAGAATAACAAAAATGAACACAAAGAATGCCATGTAAATAATCACCAGATATACAATCATATTTCCGCTTCGCTCTCTTTGAAGCTGTTTGATCTCACTTGCATCACGGGCTGCAGCTTCAAGAACAGATGACACCCTACCACCAGCGCGATTCGCTTGCGTAATAAGTGCTACGGATCGTGAAATAAGAGGAGTGTTCATCCGTGCGGAGAAATTTTCAAGTGTATCCTCAAAAGACACACCCCATGACATCGATGCATTCATCAACTTGACCTCTTTTGACAAGTCGCCATATTCTCCTTTTGCAACTGTAGCGATCGCTTTTGGCAAAGTAAGTCCGGCCCGGCTCATTTCCGCAATATCTCGTAAAAAATTTGGCATATACTCTTCGATCTTTTTGATCACCCTGCGTTTTTTGTAATGCATCATCGCAGGCGGTGTGACGGCTATAAGCACCGTGAATATAATAATATCGTCAATAAAAAACGTACCCCATGTGAATTTCATTCCAATAATGAAAAATATAAGTGCAAGTGGAACACTGAAAAATGCAACGTATGAAGGATAACGGTAAAGAGTCCCATAAGGATCCTTAAAAAACTCTTTGATTCTAACATTCTTTTTTGATCTTTCAAGACTCAATGTAATTGCATTTTCTTCCAATTCCCGAAGCTGACTTTCGCTCAAATTTACCTGACCTGAAGATTGTGTTTCCGTTTCATCTTTTTCCACCATATTCAAGCCTCCGGCGTCATACTACTAACTAAAACAATAAACATCAGACTTCCAATCGGTATGACAGCATAGATAAGTAAATACAAAAACGTCATGCTGGAACCACCCATAATTGCCATGACCGAGATCATAATAATCAGAAACAACGGTCCTGCAACAAATGCCGTCACATATGTCTCACCCAAAAGTCCAAGAGTTTCCAAAAACTCTTTCTGACGCTGCCTGTTTTCTACCACATACTGTTCTGTTTTTATATTGAAATAATGTTCAAGCTCTCCACCTGATGTGACAACAGTTATTGCACCCTGCAAAAAATCCTGCATTAAAATAGAAGGTGTTGTCATTGTAAGATTTTTCATTCCAGTAACAAGATTATGTCCCAAAACCTCAATATCTCGCACAAGATATCTAATTTCAACCGCTACCTCGCCATATATATCATTCTGGGCAAGTGAACGGAACAGATCAACAGGAAGCACACCTGCACCAGACATTGCAGACATGTAATTTATCGCATACGGCAACAACTGATCAATATTACGCTTTCTGTCACTTGCCATAATCGCAGGATACGACATGAATGTCCTATAAACAACTGCAAAAACTGAACCTGTCACAAGAATACTGCCTATAATAGCTATAGCAATTGATTTGTAAGCAGCATATTCGGTAGTCCATGCAGGGAAATTCAACCTGCTGCCCGGAATATCAGGAACGCCGACATAGGAAAATATGACATTTAATCCCAAAAGTGCTAACAAAGAGCACATTATCGATGCTAAAAGTGCACCGGACAGATACATGTCATATCCAAGATCCATCCTATTTCTCAAGATAGACTGTCGCAAACCGTAATAATTATTACTTCTTTTATGGTAAAATTCACCAAAAAGATTGTACGCAAATCTAAAATAAGCACTAGCCATACAAATCTTGCCTCACTATCTTCATCATCATTTGAGGTTCACGGTTGTATGCAACAATGATCTTGGAGATATCTTCATAATTATTGATCTCTTTTATGCGTGTCCACTCAAGGACTTCCTGTCGCCTCTTTAATTCGTCCCTTACCTTCATCTCATCCCACCCACGCATTTCCATGACGCTCTCAACAACATAAGAACGACCGGAATACTGATACGTATCCTTTGCCGCATTCCACACAAAAACCTCGTTTGTGAGCAACTCGCCCGTACGTGGATCCACACCAACGATCTCTGTAAGTGACTTGCAACGCCTGACGCGTTCATCACCGACCTTGACCTGAGCTTGAACTGCTACGACATCAAGAGCCTGCATCATAATACGTGGCACATTGATTGGCGGGTTCTCAAGCCTGTGAACAATAGACTGTACCGAATCAGCATGCATCGTAGAGAATGTAGTATGGCCGGTAGACATAGCCTGGAACAATACATACGCCTCAGCACCCCGTACTTCCCCTACCAATATGTATTCCGGACGCTGTCGCAGTGATGCACGCAAAAGTTCATACATCTCAATGGAACCTTTCGATTCCCCTGCAAATGATTCACGCGTTACACCGGGAATCCAGTTAGGATGCGGCAAATTAAGTTCTCTTGTATCTTCAATTGAAACGATCTTCATCTCAGGTTGGATAAACAACGAGATCGCATTCATAGCAGTCGTTTTACCGGATGCAGTACCACCTGCAAATATAATACTCTTACTCGACTCTACTGCAAGCCACATGTAAGCCATCATTGCAGTTGAGAACGTGTGTAGGTTCACCAGATCGGAAGGGGTCATTGGGTTCTCATTGAACCTTCTGATCGTAAAAGTGCTTCCACGTGTGGTCACTTCACGACCAAGTGTCAACTGGATACGTGAACCTTCCGGCATTGTTGCATCCAAAAGCGGATTTGATATAGAGATATGTCTTCCACATACCTGTGCTATCCTGATAACGAACGAATCCAATTTATCATCACCATGGAACTCAATCGTTGCAGGAATTGATTCATGTTTCTTATGATAAACATAAATGGGAGTGTCCGGCCCATCACACGATATATCCTCAAGCATTACATCCCGCATCATAGCATCGATCTTGCCATACCCGATAAAATCACGTGTTATATAATACAAAATTTTTTCACGGTTTGCCGGTGATAATTTTATCCGGTAATCATTTAGAAGTGCATATACTCGCTTTTTGAGGTATTCCCTGGCATTATCCGATGTGATATTCTTTAAATTCACATCCAGAGTCTCAACAAGACGCATCTTTATTGTTTTGAGCAATTCAGACTCTTTATCAGTAAGTGTTGGCTCAATTACTTGATATTTGTATTCATGAAGATCGGGGTCATGGATTATCCGTATATACGCATATGGTGCATTGACCTCATAAAGGTCAATCTCTTTGTAATTCGCCCCATCAGGCATGGTAAAGTCCACGATCGGACCATGTTCAACAAAACTGTATTCTTCGATCGCAAATTTTTTTCGGGTGAATTTATTGACTAGTTTATCATACAGGGACTCTTTAATCTTGATTTCTTCAACTTCTTCAATATCTTCAGTTTTGACGATTTCCTTTATGACCTTCTCCCATATACTATCGATTTCTTTTGGAATTTCAGTATTCTTTATGATATCCAGATGTGAACTGTCATGCTTGAATTTCATCTCTTCAATCTTAATATCAGAACCTTCAGGCAAGATCAGATCAGATAATGAGTCATCATCAATATCAACAATTACATCAGATATGGATTCATCGTCATCCTGTTCATCCATAGAACCTGATATCGACAACTGGTCATCGTGCTCCTCAATATCTTCGATCAAATGATCAACATCAACATTTCCAGCATGAGCGAGGTCCTCTTGTGATTCATCCACAGCCACATCTAATTGTTCATCGACTTCACTTTCGATATCCTCTACCTTCTCTTCATCCCCTACCTTCTCTTCTTCCAGTGGTGCATCAGCTACACTTTCAGCCAGATTGTCAGCAGGTGATCTTTCATTGCCAGCGTCAATAGTTTTGTCGACATCGGTTTTATCAAGTGTATCAGCAGCAACGCCAGTTGCAGCTTCACCTGTAGAGATCACATCCCTGACATCTGACATTAAACCGGCACTCTGGAGTTTTTTCAGTTTATCTTCAATAGTGAAACCTTTTTTTTCATTATTGGCTTTCCGGGAATCTGCACTTTCATTCATGCTAACACTCTCTTTTTGCTTAAACTATAATTTTTTTGCAACCTTCGATGTCATCACATAATCTGGCAAGTTCATCGTCTGTGATTTCAATTTTTGTATTAAGGCGCTTCAATTCATTAGTTAACTGTCGTATTCGAACAAGCATGAGATATGACATCGTTGAAATTGATATTACAAGGGCTGCCAATGAAACAAATATAGTCCACTCAAATGCTGTCAAAGACAATCAGATACCTCCAAACAATGCACGTGCAAGCCTGTCCACAAATCCTTCCTTCTTTTCAACTTCTTCAGTTTCAACTGGCATCTCTACACCAGCCAAAGATGCTGCCAGCCTCTTGAACGAGATCGATGCCGGAGATTCTGGATATTTCACCACTACTGGCATCCTGAATGCAGATGCGTTCCTGACATTTGTATCATCTGGCACTGTTTCAAGAATCCTGGCATCAAGCAGGCTTTCAACTTTTTGTTTACTCAGTTCGGTTGTCGTCGTTCCTACCCTGTTTAGCACCACACCCATAACAGTACTATCGATCATTTCAACAAGTACTTTTGTTTTAAGCGCATCTGCAAGAGATGATATTTCTGGATTTACCACTAAAATAACATCATCTGCAATTGCAAGTGGAACCACACCGTCCTTGCTTATGCCTGCCGGTGCGTCAATTAGCATGTAATCATATTTTTCAACTAAATTCCCCATAACCTCGATCATCTTCTCAGGATCAGCATTCTGGAATCCCTGCAAAGAGATTCCACTTGGCAATACCTTTAGACCATTAGGTCCATCGTATATGGCATCTTCAACATCTGCTGTGCCTGCTAATACTTCATGAAGTGTTACTTCTGACTTTTCAAGTCCGAGAACAAGCCCCAGATTCGCCATTCCGATATCAGCATCTAAAATAAGTGTTTTTTTCCCCAGCCCCGCTAAAGAAGTACCAAGATTCACGGTAGTAGTTGTCTTTCCGGTCCCACCTTTTCCGGATGCAATTGTATATACTTTTGCTGTCATTATGATTCACCACCCAGCCCTATTATATTATGATATTGCTGTAAAATTGAATGTCCTGTATTTCACAATTTTTCAATATCTGCACTAATAATCGTACTGTGTCCATTATTAGTTGTTTGTGCATATATCAAGTTTTGCACACCATACCCAAAAACTGATAATGAGATTATTGTCAATCTATTATATTTGCTTACTAAATATGTTTTATCAAATATAACATAAATATGTATCTATTCTATTAAATCATATGCGTAAAACATATAACAGGTATATACCACAAACTGAACAGAAATGAATCATAAAAATATCCAGAACGTAAAACTTTACATATATCATGCCAGACAGTGTGACCCAAAAAAGTGCACCGGAAAGAAACTTGCACGTTTTGGGCTTGCTAACCTTTTTGAAAAGATACAGAAAATCCCGCGAGGTTCGATCTTGCTTGACCCGATGGCAGAAAAAGCATTATCCCCCACAGATGATATCGCACGCGGCATCACCGTTTTGGATTGTTCATGGGAAGAAGTGGAACGCGTATTCCCGCAACTGGAAAAGAAAAATCTCCAGCATCGCGCTCTTCCATATCTTGTCGCTGCAAATCCAGTGAATTTCGGAAAACCCTTCAAGTTAAATTCAGTCGAGGCATTTGCAGCGTCACTTTACATACTAGGACGTAAGGAACAGGCATCAGCAATTCTTTCCAAGTTCAACTGGGGACATACATTCCTTGAGTTGAATTATGAACCTCTTGAGGATTATTCCAAGGCAAAGGACAGCCGCGAGATATTACAAATACAGGACGAGTACATGTAATTCAGATTGGGGTTGGTGGTTAATCATGGTCAATGAACAGATAGGAGTTATCGGTGCAGGAAATTGCGATGAAAGTATCGCAATGATTGCAGAGGAAGTTGGACAAGAGATCGCAAAACGCGGTGCAGTTCTCATCTGCGGCGGGCTTGGCGGTGTTATGCAAGCTGCCGCGTGTGGTGCAAAACAAGAAGGTGGCACGACAATCGGCATCTTGCCGGGGAGCAGGCGCGAAGATGCAAATCCTTACATCGACATTGTAATATTGAGTGCGATGGGACATGCAAGGAATGCCATTATTGCGCAGTCATGCGATGCGCTTATCGCAATAGATGGGGAATACGGAACGCTTTCGGAAATCGCGCTTTCACTGAAGATGGGGAAAAAGGTAGTTGTGCTTGAATCAGAGTGGAAGATCGAGGGTACACGCGTGGCGAAAGATGCGCAAGAGGCTGTGAATATGGCTTTTGGGGAAAAACAATAGTTCAAAATACTATTAAGAGATAATTTATTCCAAAGGACGACATGAAACATGCTCAACCAACTTAAAACCACCATAAGAACAGCAACCATCCCAATAGCAAAAGCCATCCCCCTATCTCCGAATGTATTAACGCTCATTGGTCTCATAATAAGTGTCGTGTCGGCGGCTGCGTTCGCGCGCGGGGAACTCATAATGGGTGGTGTGCTGATCCTCGTAAGCGGATTATTCGACATACTCGATGGTGCGGTTGCCAGAGCGAATGGGCGCATGACATCCTTTGGTGGTTTTCTTGATTCGGTCTGCGACAGGTATGCGGACGCTGTAGTTTTCATTGGCATTATGTACGGCGCGCTGGCTGGCAGCATCTCGGCACATGCACTGTTTGGCATATCCCTATGGCTGTGGTGCGCAATGGCACTTATCGGCTCGTTGCTTGTAAGTTACACGCGTGCGCGGGCAGAGGGTGCGGGTGTTGAAAACATGGATGTCGGGATCGCCGAGCGTCCTGAGAGAATGATATTGCTTTCGGTTGGTGCATTCAGTGGACTAATTGCATGGGCGATTGTGGTAATCGTGATATTGACCCACATAACCATCATCCAAAGGATCTTGTATGCGAAAAAACATCTTGGATGACAAGGAACAGTGAATAAACTTGCTTAATATTGCCGTACTTGTTTAGATCGTTTTGATGCCGAGTCAATCCGCCGTAGGCGGCACATTCCACACATCATGACAAAATATCCATATCGGTCGGATTAATCTTCATAATATAACATAGATAAAATATATATAACAAGAAAATCTTCGAGAATGTTCAGATTCATTCTGTGTGCATATTTTCACAAATTCGATTTGTTGCGAAAACGTTCATATCGTTCGCATCAGTGATGTGGAAATGCGCCGCCTGCGGCGGTTGTGTTGGTTTTAGTTTCAGATGGAACAATCTCATTTAAGCAGCTATCTTACAACAGCTATACAAATACATATCACCTATACTACCATGACCAAAGCGATATTATTTAATTGTTTGATACCCATTATACAAGCCTGACAATATTCTAATTCACATTATCGAATGTTAATCATAAAATCATAGAGGACTAAAAATGCAGTACCATGCAGAAGTAACCATTGAACTTAAATCTGGAATGCTTGACCCCGAAGGCACAACAATTAAACGGGCTCTGGAACATCTTGGATACCAGACAGAGAGTGTCGCTACAGCAAAAAAATACATGATAGAACTTGATGCCGAATCTGCAGACAGTGCAAAGCAGATGGTCGATGAGATGTGTCAAAAGCTCATCGCAAACCCAATCATCCACAATTATACCATTGAACTTGGGGAATCGAAATGAAAATTGCCATAATCCAGTTTGGCGGCAGTAACTGCGATCTGGATGTGCTTCATGTACTACAGGATGTTGTAGGCGTTGATGCCGAACTTGTATGGTACAAAGAGGAAGACCTGAGCCAATATGATGGTGCGGTCATCCCTGGCGGGTTCTCATACGGTGATTACCTGCGTGCCGGTGCGATCGCTGCACGCACACCAATTATGGATGCAATAAAGAAAATGGCATCCGAAGGAAAACCGATCATGGGGATATGCAACGGTTTTCAGGTGCTCACAGAATCAGGGCTACTTGATGGTGCACTTATGACAAATAAATATCCAAAATTCCGCTGTGAAACAACATACCTAAAAGTTGAGAACACAGACACTCCTTTTACATCCAAATTCAAGAAAGGAGAAATTGTCAAAATCCCTATTGCACACATGGAAGGTAACTTTTATGCTGATAAAGATACACTTGCCAGATTGAATGATAACGGGCAGATCGTGTTCAAGTATTCGGACAAAAACGGTAATGTGACAGATAATGTGAATCCAAACGGTTCACAGGAAAACATAGCAGGAATCATTGATCCAAACAGAAATGTGATAGGACTCATGCCACACCCTGAACGGGCATCCGAAGCAATACTGGGTTCAGAAGACGGGATAAGGATGTTCCAGTCAATGGTTGATTATATCGCAAAAAAGTAATGATATATGGAGATTTTTAACGAGAAAATGCTCACTCCGTTCGCATTAACTCGGAGTATATAATTCTATAAATTATATACAACAAGAAAATAATGGAAAAAAATCTTCAATTTGATTTTTTGCATTCGGCGGTAACGATCATTACCGGACATGGTGAAATTCGAATCAGGTCTTCTGCAACGCTATCGCGCAAAAACTTGTATATCTTATCATATTTGCAGTGACCCATAACGATTATATCAAAATCAGAAGCAATACCCGCAACCTTTTCAACAATGTCATCATCCGATTTGATGCCGAGTATTTCATATGTTATGTTTGGAAGTCCGTATATTTTGCAGGACTTGACTGCATCGTCCATTCGTTTGACTGAAAGTTCATCGACTTTATCACTGCCTTCGATCAGAATTGTGATCATATGTACAGATGCATCTAATTGCTTTGCTAATATGCACGCAGTTTCAATTGCTTTTTTGGATCCATGGCTGGCTTTTACCAGCACTAGTACTTTTTTGTACATGTTCATTCAAAAAATGAACTTATTTGTACATATAGTTTTTGATATCTTTTGTTTGTTTGTAATTCTGGATTCTTCAGGAAGATGTCTGTAAAACCCATTCGGGTACTTCTTGAAAAGAAAATCCACAAACATTGAAACTCCCTTTTTTTCAGATAATTCAGCCTTAAACCTGGTAAGAACCTGATATTGCCCCTCAAAGAAGTCCCACATTCTGGTCATGCCGAATATGGCTGCAATAAGGATCGCCAAAATGGAAAGATGCAGGAATTGCCCCTCGAATATCGTTTTCGTGTACTTCATTTCAATTATTCTCCATCCCATCTTCCACACTCTTCCTGATAATATACCCACCTTCATGCAGGATCGTATCCCCAAGCAAAGGATCACGCTCCATACTTCCGGTACATGGATACGAATGATGGGCACCCGATATTATTTCCTTGTAATCTTTCACATCAGACCACTTGAGTTTCTTGGCAACAAACCACGTCGAACCGCAAGGAGCATCACGCAGTACCTCTACATGAGTGAAGATCTCACCCTCAGGGTTCAGTTCGACCCGCAGCACAGGTTTCCCAAAGCCCATATCCACGAACTCATCGATGATCGGCTTTCCCGTCTTCTCAAGAGAACAGAAAGGTTTCGGGAATTCACATTCAACACCATCCTCTTCCAGTTTCTCCCTGACCTGCTCAACAACTCCTGCAGGTGCAAGTTTGTGGTCTTCGATCGGTACAATAACAGCACCCGCACCTGTGGTCTTTGCAATATACGGCAAGGTTGTCAAAAGGTCAGGATGCAGTCCTATCGCAAGAATGAGATCGCACTCGCCCATACTCTGGGGTACATACTCCATCGGCTCCTCAATAAACTGGGGAAGGTTGCCGGGCATTTCATGGATATCGACGATCAGGTCTCCATACGATCTTCGCTTCTCCCGGCAGTGGTCGCAAAGGTCTGCACAGGACACGCAGAACGTACTCGGATTGACAAGATTTTCAATAACCTTTCTCCCAAAATCTCCGGTATAGAAAATGCTGATACGCATCTCGCACCTCATACTTCAGTCTTCACGATCTCGATGTAATCCTGGTCTATGATCCAATTTGCCCAGACCTTATCCTTCATAACAACATTGTCCTTGTATGGAATATTGATCCATAGTGCCTCCTTTTCGTCAAAAAGCAGATGTATTGAAATAAACCGCGAACCGTGGACGCTCTTAAGGAACTCTTCCTTCGCATCGGCACTTGGAAGTTCCATAGGGAACACCCTGCACTTTCCCTCAAAATAAGGGCGATGAATATGAATCCTTTTCTCAAGTTTGGGGTCGAGGTTAATGATCGGCGGTCCCATGATCTGGACTGTCAGCGAAAGTGCAGGTGGAATGTTGGTAAATACCTCGTTAAAAGTATCATCATCTATCGGGCCCGTGATCTTTCCGAACACTTCATGCCTGGTTCGAGCACCCATTTCCCTGATCTTCTGGATAACACTTTCCTGCCCGCGCACAGTCCATATCTCCTGCCGCAGCATCTCCTGATTCTCATCATATTGCGGTGACAGTATCTGGTCAATGAGTTCGATGGACTCCTCGATCACAGCGATCTGGCGTTTGCCTGCATTCTCGGCTGCTGTCCTTGGCTGCTTAGCCCGATACTTTTTTGGGCGGTCAGTGGTAGAATCGATCCAGCCTTTGTTATTGAGTCCCTGAAGTGTCCGGTACACGATCGGGTGCTGTACTTCGATCAATTTACTGATATCCTCGGCAGTCATCACGCCTTTTATGACAAGAGTATGATATGCCTGCGCTTCCTTGTGAGTAAGACCAAGTGCAAGAATTGCATTAAGTAGTTGTTTCTCCATGGCAGTAGTTATCATCGGTACGATGATAAATAGATTATGCTTGATGCGCGCGCGGGCACAGTGCAACCCCATAGGTAAAAACAGGAGCGTTCTTATTTTTCATAGTATATAATTTATAGAATTATATAGTTCGAGTTAAATCGACCGTAGGGAGATTTTTCTCGTCACGTCGCACTGACATAATACCAGCCAGATGCGCAGGGATCGAACCAATGGCAGTGCACGTCTCAAGCGAGATGCCCTCCGATGTGATGTCAAGGTGATACTTCGCCAACGGGAACAGGTGTTTTGGAAGCCCTTTTCTACCAAGTCCAATGAGAATAAGATGCGACCTGCCGTGCAGCATCTCATCCGCGAGCACTTCCGGCGTTATCGCAGATTTTGTTTCAGGTTTTGATGTTGTCACAACAACCGACCCGAACTGTGCCTGAAATCCTTTCTTTGGCAGGTCAAATACGGAAAATCGTCCTTCTTCATGCAGGAGTTTGAGATACTTTCCCGATTCGCCAATCGTGGTTTTGTCCATTATAAATTCCACGAGTTCATCAAGTGCCATCTTGAACGGAAAATCAAATAGCGCGAGATTGAAACCGAACGCATAACAGATCGGCGCGGCTCTTGCGATAGCACGGTAGTGTGCATCGATTATCTTGATCTTGTCATACGTATTCACGATTCCAATTGTTTGCATATTCTTTTCTTCCCCGTCATTCCTTAAGGCACAATCGCATGGCAGTCTGCCTGCACCTCTCAAACTTGTCACACTTGGCACAGTCATCCCAGAGTTTTATTTTTTCACGATCCTGCAATTTCAAAAACCCCACATGTTCGAAAAAGTCGGGAGCCGTTGTCCGAACATACAGGTACTCCCACCCATCCGGCGCATTTGTGACAATATGCTCCACAAGCAATGCTCCAATCCCACGATTTCGGTGATTCGGATGTACTACGATGGAGTGAAGTTCCAGGCACTTATGATCGACCACAGCAGCACATCCAAGTACCCTGCCGCTCGATTCTGCGACTGTGAAATGCTCAATGTCAACTCCGTCCATGTCAAGAAAATATGTTGACAGCAGCGTTTGGACTAACTCGAGATCGTCGTTCTCTGCTTTTCGTATAATGATGTCTTTATTGTTCACAAAACTTCATCCATGCTTCCACTTCGAAATCCCTCGATGTCCAGTGTAACGTAATCAAATCCAAGTTGCTTGAGATGGGATACAATTCGCTCTCGCTCCTGTAAAAACTTATCAAACTCGGATGGCATGATCTCAATACGCGCGATGCTGCTGCGGTCGCTGTGGTCACGCACCCGCAGTTGTGTGAATCCAAGAGAGAAAAGAAAATCTTCTGCCGCACCGACACGTGTGAGTCCATCTCTTGTTATCAACTGTCCGTATGGGAACCTTGATGACAGACAAGCCATGGATGGTTTGTCTGCAACTGATAAACCTATCTCGCGCGCGATCTGCCGCACTTCATCTTTTGTGACCCCGAATTCCGTAAATGGTGTGAATACCCGCCCGCCCGCTTCAACAATAGCCTTACGTCCCGGGCGATGCCCCTGGATTTCCGATGCATTAGTGCCTTCGAGTATTACATTGAATCCGTCCGTATCAGCGATGCCAACGAGGGTGCGCAACAGTCCTTTTTTGCAATGATAACACCGATCCCGTGTATTCTCGGCAAACCCGGGCTCTTCCAGTTCGTCAAAATGCACAATTTGGTGGGGTATCCCGATCTCGCGCGCGGTGCTTATTGCAGCTTTTAGTTCACGTTCAGAGAAGATTTCCGAATTGGCTGTGACTGCAAGGGCACGCTCTCCAAGTGCTTCATATGCAAGTGCGGCAAGGGTTGCACTGTCCACGCCGCCTGAGAATGCTATTATTGCGCTGCTTTTTTTTGCGAGTGCTTCTTTGATCTGGTTTATTTTTTCTTGCATTTTGGGTCTGGAGATATTATGGTGTGAGGGGTGTTATATTTTACTCGCCTGCCTGACACAATTACAGATAAAATTCAAATAAATATATCGGATACAGATACGACCAAAAATCCGTGTATCTGAAAAAGGAACCGATAAATAGTATCGTAATCAGGAAAGCCAACGCGAAGCGTATCTGCGTTTATTTGCGTGCACCTGCGGTTGAGTTCTTTCCATTAACCGCAGATGCACGCAAATAAACGCAGATGTTGTAATACGAGCGGTGATTATTTTGAGTCTTTAAAACGCGGATTTCACCCAACATCTGTGTTTAAAAAATAACTGCAAAATAGGATGGACAATGCCTTGCTAAAAAATGATTAAATAAAGTTGTTGGAAATAGTGTCAAACGTTGGATTGTTGACTATAACTTATATTGTAAAGATGATATATTGTTATAATATATGGCAAAAATGAGAACCGATGAAACTGCAACTCATCCCACGGTTTCAGATCCAATTGAAGAGGGGTCTGGATTATTTGGAAAAGAAACACTGGATGCAGACGAGTTGAAAAAATACTTGGAAGATTCAAGGATCAAGTTGTTATAATGTGCACATCCACTCATTTGATTTTTCATGCTTGGGTGCGGCATTGCGAGATCACGCCGTAAAATCTAATATACAGCAGCAACATTATTAAAGAAGGTAGAATGGACAATGGTGATTCAAAATGGCATTTTTCGGGACAAACGGAGTAAGGGGTATTGCTAACGAATGCATGACACCACAACTTGCGGTCGATGTGGCAAAAAGTCTTGGTACATACATGGGTTCAAAAGGAACGATTGCGATCGGACGCGACACAAGGATATCAGGGGATATGCTAAAGTCAGCCGCAATTGCCGGTGCACTGTCCGCAGGACTTACAGTCATTGATCTGGGCATTGCACCGGTACCGGCTGTGCAGTATTATGTGCGCGACCATGCGGATGCAGGAATAATGATAACTGCTTCCCACAACCCGCGCGAGTACAATGGTATCAAATTGATAGCAGGGGATGGCAGTGAATTCTCGCGTGAGGGTGAGAGCGAGGTAGAAAAGTTATATTATTCCAAACAGTTCACATCAGCAAACTGGGACAGGACCGGAGACCTGCGGACAGCCAATGACGCAAACGAGTATTACATTCAGGGGATCATCGATCACGTAAATGCACAAAGCATTCGGGAAAAACGGTTGAAGGTAGTAACAGATACAGGATGCGGTGCAGGTTCCATCACTTTGCCGTTCTTGCTTCAAAGACTCGGATGCGAGGTCATAACCATCAATGCACAACTTGACGGCACATTTCCCTGGCGCGATCCGGAACCGACGCCGGATGTGTTGACAGAACTTGCGGAAATTGTCCGGACAACAGGTGCCGATATGGGCGTCGCACAAGATGGTGACGCTGACCGTGCCGTGTTTGTTGACGAGAACGGGGATTTTATTGATGAAGAGGTACTACTCGCCATGATGGCGAAATATATCTTAAGCCGCAAAAAAGGTGTAATTGTAACACCTGTAAGTTCATCCCAGCGCATGGCTGATATTGCCAAAGAGGCAGGTGTTGAACTTATCTGGACTGCGGTTGGTTCTATCAATGTGGCACGGAAAATGATGGAGACCGATGCCGTGTTTGGCGGAGAGGGCAATGGCGG
>JAUWBW010000049.1 GCA_030609665.1 Methanosarcinaceae archaeon
AACAGTCTCATCTGAAGTATATATTGTTTCAAGGGCACCGGATATCATAAACAGGCAAGAGATGGAAGAGCTTGGGGCAGACCACGTTGTAATGCCTTCAAAGCTCGTCGCATCATCACTTGCAAGATCACTTGAACGTGCCGAATCGGTACGTCGCGGAAGTAAATTATCGCAATGGCTAAAAGAAATCAATAACAAAAAACTTGCTATTGTAATACATGATAATCCTGACCCTGATGCCATAGCAAGTGCAATTGCACTCAAAGAGATTGCGATTAGTGTTGGAACTGAGTCCTCCATATTATATCACGGAGAAATAGGTCATCAGGAAAACAAGGCTTTTGTAAACCTTCTTGGAATTGACCTTTACCGAATGGAAGAACATGATATTTCAGATTTCGATCAGATCGCGCTTGTAGATTGTGCTGTACCAGGTTCTAATAATATGGTGCCCACAGACTTACATGTTGGTATCGTTATCGACCATCATCCATTAGGTGAAGTAGAGATCGATGCTGATTATGTCGATGTGCGCCCAAATGTGGGAGCAACGGCTACAATCCTCACAAAATATCTTCAGGAACTAAATATTGATATTACTACAAACTTAGCAACTGCCCTCCTGTACGGAATAAGAACAGACACACAAGATTTCAAACGAAATACCGACCCTGCAGATCTTTCAGCTGCATCATTTTTATACCCGCTATCCGACCATGAGATCCTTGAGCAGTTAGAACGCCCATCAATGTCCATCGAGACACTGGACGTTCTTGGTGATGCAATAGTAAACAGGCAAGTCATAGGAAGCTACCTTCTTACAAATGTAGGAACTATACGTGACCGTGACACGCTGCCCCAGGCTGCTGATTATTTACTCAACCTTGAAGGAATTTCCACCTCGATCGTGTTCGGTGTATCCGAGGAAACGATCTTCATATCAGGCAGAAGCCACGATATCAGGATCAATCTAGGAGATGTCATGAAAAGGGCATTTGGCGATGAAACCGGTGGCGGACATGCAACATCTGCAGCAGCACAGATCCCACTCGGAGTATTCAGCGCATCAAAAGACAGGCAAACATTACTGCGTCTTGTTAATGAAGCAGTTACAAAGAAATTTTTGAACGTAGTTGGAGCAGAAGAATCCAAAGAATAGAATTCCATTTTCCATTTATGTTACGCCATGTGCCAATACATGTCATACATTTTCATACACTCGCATGCTACTTATTTTTCCTGACAATGTCTGCCACAGATAGTACAGCCATATAGTTGTCAAATTCAAAAAATCGTGTGTATGATATTATCATACACTATCATACACACACGCAATTGCAACATTCTTTAAACATAAATGCAATTTAATATTCACATATGTTTATTTTTTTACACCGGACACCTGTGCGACCAGCCCAGCCATCTTGGCATTGCTTGTTACGCCCTTGGCATGTTTGAAAGAATCTGCAAGATCGTCAGGATGCATATAATTTGCCGTGAGCATCTCAATAAACAAATGATATGCGAACAGCAGCACTTTTTTTATCGGCGTAGACTGTAAAACCACATCCATCACCGCAACCGTGCCGCCGGGCTTCACAACCCTGAACATTTCAGATATTGCAACCTTTGGATCGCTTATCTCGTGCAATGCAAAACTACACACGGCAGCGTCAAAAGAATTCGATGCGAACGGAAGCGCATGTGCATCCGAAAGTACAAATGATGCATCTGTCTTTTTGCGTGCCTGATTCACCATGTGGAGTGAAATATCCGCACCAACGATCTCGCACCCATCAAGTATTTCGGAAAGATATCCAGTCCCTGTTGCAAGGTCAAGCACCCTGTCACCAGACATAATACCTGCCTGTGCAACAAGTGAACGCCGCATCGAATCGTACCTGCCAAATGATGCGATCCTGGCAACTGTATCATAGATGGGTGCCAGATATCTAAAAAGATCGTGACTTTTAGTAGTATTCAATGCGTTGCTTCTCCTTTTTATAGTATATAATTATAGAATTACATAGTACGAGTCAATTCGACCGAAGAGAGAATTTTCTCGTGCATCTTCTTAGTTTTATTTAATTTAAATATATGGATTCATTCATCTGCTACATAGTTTCGACATTTCGATCTACATCTTGATTATATATCAAGACATGCACAAATATAGAATAGACCATACATGGATGAGAAATACAAGTCACTTTTAATACAGGAATTGAAGCAAGAACTCACAAATGCCTCGAATATCAGCACAGGAACAATTGCAGCAAAGATAGAAGATATCGGTTTTTCCTGCCTCATGTGTGGAAAATGCTGCAGGCGTGAATTTGGAGATAACCGCGTATTGCTGATACCACAGGAGATACAGGTTATCTCAGACTACACCATACTTGAAGTGCACGAAATTGCAACTCCGGCAACATCGGATGGATCTGACAGCGACCTGATAGACACAGATGGAAAAATACACACATTCGGTTGGATGCTTGCACGCAAAAGCAATGGAGACTGCAATTTTATCGAAGATGCAGAAACTTCCAACAAGTGTACGATACACGATGTCCGCCCCATGTTGTGTCGCACGTATCCGTTCTACATGCAGGATATGGAACTCCACATCTCCGAATGTGAGGGATTGGGCCACAAGATCTCGCCAGAGGAAAGTCTAACGATCGCGTGTGATGTGATTGATAGATATGTGGCAGAAATTGAGGATACTATTGCACTCTATGGGAAGTTCGAGGGATTTACTGCCGGTAAAGATAATCTTAAGATCACATCCGGCAAGGCGGCCGGAAAATGTCATGTCACTTATGTCGTACACGACAGTAAAGGAACACACGAAGTAGCAAGATAATTCTCCCTTTTGGTCGAATTAACTTGATGTATACAATTTTACAAATTATAGAGGCTGTCCAACAATCACTGTGAGTAATAAAATCAAACCTTGTTTTTTGATTTAAAGCCATATTTGACCTTCTTTTATCTGTGATTTTGAATTGTTGGACAGTCTCTATATACAATAAAAGAATTGGACGAGAGTATCAAGTTCATCGATTGATTTATTTATAATATCAACAATTAACTGCACGATTACCATGTCAAATAATACTGATCATCCAATGACAATTTCAGAGAAGATATTCTCAAAGGCAGCCGGAAAGACTGTCAAGACAGGAGATTTCGTACTTGCAAACATCGACCGCGCAATGACCCATGACATCACAGGTCCGCTTGCTGTTGATGGTTTTTACGAGATCATGCGCGACAAGGAAGAGAAAAAGGTATGGGATCCGAGTAAGATCGTGATACTGTTCGATCATCAGGTTCCTGCAGATTCACTCAACGCCGCTGCAAACCACACCATGCTACGAAAATTTGCAAAGGAGCAGGGAATTCTCAACTATGATGTATATGAGGGGGTCTGCCATCAGGTAATGCCTGAAAAAGGACATGTAAAACCCGGCGACCTTGTAGTAGGTTCTGATTCACACACCTGCGCCTACGGCGCACTTGGTTCATTTTCAACAGGTATCGGGTCAACCGATATGGCAGCAGTGTTCGCATCAGGAAAACTCTGGTTCAAGGTTCCTGAGACCGTCAGGTTCGAGGTCAACGGAAAACTGCCAGAGAACGTCTACTCAAAAGATGTTATCCTGCACCTGATAGGTGATGTAGGTGCCGAAGGTGCCAGATACAAAGCCGCAGAATATACAGGATCCACTGTCAGGGATATGTCAATGTCAGAGCGCATGACAATGTCCAACATGGCAATCGAGATGGGAGGCAAGGCAGGTATTGTAGAGGCAGACGAGACCACAGAAGCATACCTCAAAGAGAGAATACCAGGATATGAGTTTGACCCATACTGGAAATCTGACGAAGGTGTCGAATATTCCGAATTCCACGAATATGATGTATCTGACCTTGCACCCCAGGTTGCATGCCCACACAATGTGGATAACGTTAAACCTGTTACAGAGGTCGAAGGTACAAAGTTGGACCAGGTGTTTGTAGGTTCATGCACCAATGGTCGTTTCGAGGATATCGAGATCGTCGCAAAAATGATGGGCAACGAACCCGTTGCAAAAGGTGTGCGTCTTTTGATTATCCCTGCATCCCGAACCGAATACATGAAGGTCTTGAGAGCAGGATATATCGAACAGTTCATGGAAGCCGGTGCAATAGTGGAATCACCTTGCTGCGGACCATGTATGGGCGGTTCCTTCGGACTTCTGGGAGATGGCGAAGTGGGACTTGCAACATCCAACCGTAACTTCAAGGGACGAGAAGGCAGTCCGGATTCATTCGTATATCTCAGTTCACCTGCAACAGCAGCAGCATCTGCACTGACAGGCGAGATCACAGACCCAAGAACGATTTAAGTCGAGTATATATTTATAAAATATATACAATAAAAACATTTTAGAAATATACGGCTCATTACCGACACAATGTTATCGTATTGTGCCGGATTGATGAACCAAAATTTTTAATTTCTCTCTTGAAGCATTTGCTTCATTACGTCGCTTGCACTTACAATTCCAATCGGTCGATTGGATGCACCCACACTTTTTTCTGACATGACCATCAAGCGGTGAATATGTTTTTTTGACATGATCTGTGCAGCTTCCTCCAGTGTTGAGGATGGATTGATCGATTCGATCGATGGTGCCATTAGCTCATCTGCTAATGTCTTTTTCCAATCGATATTGTCTATTTTTCTGAGAACGTCCATCTCAGATATGAGACCAATGGCTTCACCACTTTTTTCGATCACAGCAACTGCAGAAACTCCATAATCTACCATTACCGCTGCAACATAATCTGCAGTTGATTCAACCGGCACGGTCAACACACCACGTGTCATTACATCCTTTATCTGAATATTCTTTGTGTTCATATTTCAACCCCTTATTTTTAAGTTAAAGGTAAAGTAACATTAAGTGAAACATCAATGCTGTATTAAATATTATTTTAAATGATATCCTATAAGAGACTGTCGGAAAAGTCGAAAACCCCTTCTAATTTTTCACAGTATCTCCGACAATATATCCATATGAGATATCCCCAAACACACATATAGAAATTTGACAGGATGTGGTCATGCTATTGATGGCTCCCTGATGATTCCAGAAAAATTCCTTTTGGTTTTAGATCAAAGAACGATCGATGAATGTGACTAATTTAGAGTGCGGAAATATCTGATTGAATCAATTGTCATACTATTACCAAGAAAACCGTACGTCCAAGATACTCCTTTGGACAATCAACTTTGGCGCTGTTTCCGAATGATGAAATTTAAAATGTGGTCTAAATTAATGGAAAATTGAGTTCGAATGAGATAGAGATGAAACTAATGAAATTTATTGAATTTATTGAATTTTTCGGGAATACTTACAATCCGAAAACATTATATAACAGTGACAACCTGTATATACATAAGAACGAGCGGGATCTTTCAAGCATTTTTTTGCTACAATAACCCCCACTCCCCAACTCGCTCGTTCACAATGATCTATTGCTCCAATCTATTTTGTGTTTTTATATTATACTTATATTATACTTATATTATATTAATAGCATATAATTTATCATTAATTGATCATTTCTACTTCTGCCTTTATTTCTACTTTTTATTGTAGATTGGTTTTCATGTTTATCCAAACTCTAATATCCCATCCTCGATATTCTTAACCACATGGATGAAGAAACAACCCAACGTCAAAAACTTGTGATCATCGGTGGCGGTGCTGTTGGAATGGCAGTTGCAACACACACACAGCGCCATGGGAACTATTCTGTCACAGTTATATCAAAAGACACACACACCGCATACAGCCAGTGCGGGATACCGTTCGTACTTGGTGGTGAGATCAAGGATTTTGATGCACTGATTGTAAGAAGCCCCGAATTCTTCGAACGGATGGGGATCAATGTTAGACTTGACACCACAGTCAATACAATTGACATCGATTCTAAAACTATCCATGTCGACGATGAGATACTTCCTTTTGACAAACTTGTGATCGCGACCGGAAGTCGCACACACATACCTGACAACATCAAACCCTACATCAAACTTGATAATGTGTTTACACTTCGCACCTTATCTGATGGTATTAAGATCCAAAATGCACTAAAAACTACTGAAAATCTGACCATCATAGGCAGCGGCTTGATCGGTGTCGAAGTTGCAGCCTCTGCGGCAAAACTTGGGATCAACACAACGCTTGTTAACCGCAACTACTCACTCCTCTCACGCAACATTGACTCGGACATGTCCGAGATCGTGCGGTCGCATCTTGTGTCAATGGGTGTAGATGTCATAACCGACACTGTGCCCGAATCCATGAACGGCACCACAAAAGTTGAATCTGTCACCATTGACAATAACGACATATCGGCTGATACCGTAATCATCTCCACAGGTGTGATTCCAGAAACTTCACTTGCGCAGGACGCAGGAATTGAGATTGGCAAAAGCGGCGGTATTGTAGTAGATGAGCAACTACAAGTAAAGGTCAAGAATATATCCCACCCTGATGTTTTTTCAGGAGGCGAATGCGCACAGGTCTATGATCTTACGACCGGCGAGCCTTTTGTAAGCCAACTTGGGAGCACAGCGCGGCGGATGGCTGCCGTTATTGCAAACAACCTGTGTGGCACGCCTTCGACCTTTGGTGCAATAACAAACCCATGGATATGCATTGCCGGAGATCTTCAGATAGGAGCAGTGGGGATTACAAGCCAGAGTGCCGGAAAAAGTGGTAAAAAGATTGTAACAGGCATGGCAAAAGGATTGACACGTGCCGGGTATTACCCGGGAGGCAGCCAGATATTCATCAAACTAATATTCAGCGACAGGTATCTGGTAGGTGCACAGGTGATTGCCGAAGAGGGAGTCAAAGAGCGCATCGACGGACTTGCATTCGCAATTAAAAAGAAAGCAACCATCGATGAGATGCTTGAAATGGAAACATGCTATGCGCCTCCGGTGTCCATGTTGATCGACCCGATCATGTATGCGGTCGAGGATGCACACAAGAAAATCCACCCTCCGGTTGGATTTACTTGAAGTACATAATTTTATAAATTAGATACTATAAAAAAATGTAGGAGATGGGAATATCATTGAGATCAACGGTTCATACGGAGAAGGGGGCGGGCAGATCGTCAGGACTGCCGTGTCCCTGTCCGCGGTGACCGGTGAGGATGTCAGAGTCACCAATATACGAAAGAACCGCCCCAAGCCAGGTTTGAAAGCACAACACATAAAAGCGATAGAAACGGCTGCCCTGCTGTGCAATGCTGATGTGACAGGACTTTCGATCGGCTCGACTGATATCACGTTCACTCCACTGGAACTAAGGGGGGGCAACGTTAAACTTGAGATCGATATCGGAACTGCGGGAAGTATCTCGCTTCTTCTCCAGTGTATCATGCCTGCTGCAGCCTACGCTCCTGGCGATATTGAATTGACCATTACGGGTGGTACGGATGTAGCATGGTCTCCTCCCATCGATTACCTGAAACACATAACCGCCCGGGCATTGTCAAAGATGGGATATGAGTGTGAGATCGAACTCCTTGCGCGCGGTTATTATCCAAAAGGCGGGGGGCGGGTGCGTGCACATCTCAAACCTTCCAGACTCAAAGGTTTTGATCTTACGAAAGAGATCGGAGAGGGGAAGATATACGGCATCTCCCATTGCGCAAACCTGCCCGAACATGTGGCGGAGCGGCAGGCGGATTCGGCTGCATCATTGATCAGGGAAGCCGGATTTGAGTGTGAGATCGATACCGAATGTGTGACATGCCGCTCAACAGGCAGCGGGATTACTATGTGGTGCGGACTGCTTGGCGGGAGTGCACTTGGTAAACGTGGCTTGCCTGCCGAAAAAGTTGGCAGGAATGCTGCCAAGGAAATACTCACCGAACTGCGTTTTGGTGCATCAGTCGATGTGCACCTTGCCGACCAGTTGATACCATATATGGGGCTTTGCAAATCTGGATTTGGGTTTGGGTCTTATACAGTACGGGAACTGTCACAGCATACGCTGACGAACATCTGGGTAACTGAACAGTTCCTTGATGTGAAATTCGATATTAATAAAATAGGTGAACTTATTGAAGTATCGATAGAGTGATGTGAAATATTACTCGATAAAGTGATGTGAAATATCACTCTTGTGCCTCTACAATACTCAGGTACTCTGGCGGAACATCATCTACCAGAACAATATCATCATTCACGGCCATAAAAAAGAGACCATCCTGCTGTGCAGTTTCTGCATCAACCTCGATCACAACCGGATTTTCAGAATGTACCGATGCGGCTTCATTTGCTTTTCTGTATGATGTACTAAGATGAACATATCGCTGGCGTATTGGCGCAATGCCATTCTCTAAAATCATGTCAATCTCTTCTAAACTGGCACCGTAGTAAAGATATGCAAATTCATTACCCGGATAATCCAGGTCAACATTAACGGAGTGACCATATCTTGCCCTTATACGTGAACCTTCGGCTTCATATCTTCTTTTTATATCAGATTCGATCAGAGCTATCAGACGTTCCTCTGTTGCCCATCTGTATCGGCTTTCCATGATGTCACACAGAAGATCAAGGTCAACCCAGCCCTGCATATCCATTTCAAGACCGATGTCGTCAGGGAAATGCCGGAGCGCGCCGGAAATGAATCTTCCAAGTCTCTCCTCGCGATCATCATCCAGCACATACCTGCCGTTTTCTCCACATTCGGGACATTCGTGACCCCTGAAGTATCCATGCTCATTACATTTGCGAATCATGATATCTGATTTTAGTTGTATTTTATTGTTAATATATCTTGTTAAGAAAATTCCTGAGCCTGCGGTTTGTCAAATAACCTGAAAATGGCAAAGCTAAGCAGCGAAAGACCGGATGCACCTATAAAAACTGCCACAAAGCCATAGAATTGCAACAGTATTCCGCCCATGAGTGCACCCGCAATTCCCGAACCACCGATCATGGAATTGAGAAGACCTGCGGCAGTTGCCTTGTCGATGTTGCGCTCAACAAGTAACTGGTTTGAGCCAACGTAGAGGAAAGACCACGAACCTGCTACCACGATCATTCCGGGAATGATCAAAAAGTAATTCGGGACAATGGCGTAACTTGCAAACGCGACTACAGAAAGAAGGTAGCCCCACACAATGATCTGTTCATTCCTAAACCCATCAAGCCGGCGCATTACCAAAAACTGTACTGCCGGATTGATCGCATAGATCATCCCTATCCAGAATGTGTTTGCCCCGAGTGATACGAGATAGAGCGGAAATATTGTCCACACAGCCACCGCACCGCTATGGCGTAGAAAAAAAGACAGGTATGTGCCAATGTTGCTTACGAATGTGTCAATTGAGAAATATGTTACATGGATCGTGGGTTTTTCGATGTCGTCCATCCGCAGGGCACTTATCAGTGCAAAGCAGTAGAAAAGTGAGGATAAAGCGAACAGATAGATGATGTTCCCGATAAATCCTGCCAGCAGATATCCCGCCATCCAGCCAAGTGCCCCGAATGAGCTGAACTTACCTATGCTGCGCTTTTGGTAATGTACATATGCGATAAGTGCAGCAGGATACATTCCTACGCTAAATCCTGCAAACCCTCTTGTGATCGCAAGTGAGAGTGGATCGTATGCAAATATCTGCAAAAAGAATGCTATTACAGATACTGCCAGACCAAAAATGACAACGCTTTTGAGACGATGGATGTCTGCCGCTTTGCCGAATATGAACGATGAGAG
Organism: Methanosarcinaceae archaeon; assembly: GCA_030609665.1. Taxonomy (GTDB): domain Archaea; phylum Halobacteriota; class Methanosarcinia; order Methanosarcinales; family Methanosarcinaceae; genus Methanovorans. The sequence continues at coordinate 9,804 of JAUWBW010000049.1, forward strand.
AAAAGATGTTGCACCAAAGACCGCACTGATCAGCCCGATCTCAAAATACGTGGCTCCAAGAGACTCTGCGAATAGGGGTATGAAGATAATACTCATCATGTATGATGAGTTTGTCAAAAACTGGATTGTGTTGAGTCTCACCGGTTCAACAAGTGGTTATCTTTATTTCAAATTGTTGGGATGGACTTTTTTTAAGTGGAGTGAGGATTAAGTAAGAGACTTTCGTCAGGTTAATGTAATATATACTACACTACAACGTTATCTTAAATTTACTAAAACGATGTATTGTTATACCAGCTGTTGAACAGCCGGATATTTGCATTATGTTTTGATGAAATTGCAGTTATACTTACAATAAAACAGGTGTTATCATGGACGATATCAGTGAAATTTACGAAAAACTCGGCGGTGTGATCAGCAAGGAAGAGTTTATTGAAAAGGTTAATGAAAAAGTTGACCAGATGAGCGGTCTTTGCGATGAGAAAACGGCGGCAATGCTTGTTGCCCATGACCTCGGGGTCACTGACACGGGACGCGAGGTTACAAAAATCACAGATATTACCGCAGATAGCGGTAATGTGAATTTCATTGCCAAGGTGATGTCGGTTTTTGATGCAAAGGAGTTTAGTCGAAACGACGGTACGATCGGGAAGGTCGGGAATATCACTGTTGCCGATGAAACGGGATCG